>QJVU01000620.1 GCA_003235605.1 Planctomycetota bacterium
AGGAGCTCTACGCGGACGCGGTCCTGGCCGCCGTGGAAATGCTGGACAAGGGCAAGGCCCGGGTTGCCGAGCCGTCCGGGGACGACTGGGTGATCCACGGCTGGCTGCAGAAGGCCTGCGTCCTCTACTTTGCCGTCGCCAAGATGGAGCTCATCGACGCGCCGCCGTTCGAGTTCCACGACAAGGTGCCGCTCAAGCGTGGCCTCGACGAGGCCCGAGTGCGCGTCGTGCCCCCGGGGACGGTGCGCTACGGCGCCTTCGTGGAACCCGGTGCCGTGATCATGCCCGGCTACGTGAACATTGGCGCGCGGGTGGGGGCCCGCACCATGGTGGACACCTGGGCAACGGTGGGCTCCTGTGCCCAGATCGGTTCGGATGTCCACCTCAGCGGAGGTGTCGGGATCGGCGGTGTCCTGGAACCACCGGGCGCGCGCCCGGTCATCATCGAGGAGGGTGCCTTCATCGGCTCTCGTTGCATCGTGGTGGAGGGCTGCCACGTGGGTCAGCGCGCCGTGCTGGGTGCCAACGTGGTGCTGACCAAGAGCACGCCCATCGTGGATGTGACCCGGTCCGAGCCCCACACCACCAAGGGCAAGGTGCCACCCGGCGCGGTGGTGATTCCGGGCACGATGCCCAAGCAGTTCCCCGCCGGCGAGTTCCAGGTCAACTGCGCTCTCATCATCGGTCAGCGCAAACCCTCCACAGACCTGAAGACCAGCCTGAACGAGACCCTCCGCGAGTTCGCGGTCAGCGTGTAGCAAGGCTGTCCATGGCGGGGATCGATGAAGTCCTGACGACTGCAGAGGAGCTGCTTCGGATTCCCAGCGTGACCGGGTCCGAGCAGCGCATCGCTGATGCCCTGGAGGAGCGGCTGGCGCGGCTCAAGCCCTACACTCTGGCAAGGGAGAACAACAGCCTGCTGGTGGCTGTGCACCCCATCCAACAGGACAAGCAGACCCTGATGCTGCTGGGCCACACCGACACCGTGCCGGTCTTCGAGGAGAACCCTGTGCGCCGGGAGGGGGACCGGCTCTATGGGCTCGGCGCCTCGGACATGAAGGCAGCCTGCGCGCTGCTCCTGCACATGGTGCAGGCAGCCAGGGCGCGGCACTGCCACTACAACCTGGTGGGCGTGCTCTATGCCCGGGAGGAGGGACCGTACGTCCAGAACGAGCTGCCGCTGCTCCATCGGGCGGTACCCCAGTGGTTCGACCTGACCGACCTGGCGGTGTGCATGGAGCCCACGGACAACCGCATCGAGATGGGGTGTGTGGGCACGTGCCACGTCGAGGTGCGCTTTGCCGGCAAGCGCGCGCACTCAGCACGACCGTGGCAGGGGGAAAACGCCATCCACAAGGCTGGCCCGCTGCTGCAGAAGCTGGCCCGGTTGAAGCGCGAGAAACATGTCATGGATGGCCTTACCTTCTACGAGGTGGTCAGCGCCACCACGGTGCAGTCCGTGGGGGCGAAGAACGTCATCCCGGACAACGTGACCTTCAACCTCAACTATCGCTTTTCCCCGAGCAAGAGCGAAGCCGCGGTCCGGAAGCGGCTGGCCGAGCTGATCGGTGAGGATGCCACCTGGGAGATCGTCGACTACTGCCCTGCCGGGAAGGTCTGCCGCGACAACAAGCTGCTGCAGGAGCTGTTCGAGATCGGCGATAGCCCGGAGATCTGTGCCAAGCAGGCCTGGACTGACGTCGGCAGGCTCTCGGAGCTGGGCGTGGACGCCATCAACTGGGGTCCGGGCTCCACCTCCCAGGCCCACCAGAAGCACGAGTGGGTCTCGGTTGCCGCGATCCAGCAGGCGCTGTCCCTGTTGGAGCGCTGGCTCTTTGCTTGATCAGGCTCGCTCTGCTGGCAGGCCCTCTCCGATCCACTGGGCCATGCCGCCGACGAGGTTGATCAGGTTGGAGAAGCCCATCGCAGCCAGGAATTCGCACGTGGCGATGCTGCGCATGCCGTGCTCGCACGTGACCAGGTAGGTGGTCTCGCGGTCGAGCTCGCCATGGCGCCTCTCGATCTCGTCCACGGGCAAGAGGAATGCGCCCGGGATCCGGTGCATCCGGTACTCGGGTTCGGTCCGCACGTCCAGCACCCTGATCGCCGGATTCTTCTGCAGGGCCTCGTGCGCTTCGCTGGGGTGGAGGTTGTTGTAGCTCATGAATCAGTCCAGGCTCGCGCGGTCACTGTCGCCCATCTCGACGTTGCCTGCAGGAAAGTACTCACTCCATCGCCGTTCGACGAGCTGCGCAGTCGTGGGATCGCAGTATAGCTCCTTGGGATAGGTTGGCTTGATCCGGGCATCGATGACGATCGGCGGCGTGTACACCGGCTGGTGCCGCACGAGCCTCATGTCGCGGGCATGGATGTCGGCGGCGGGCTCGAAGCGGGTGAAGGTCGTCCACAGGAAGTTGATGGAGCTCTTGGTGGTTTTGCGGGCATCGTCCACCAGGACCACCAGGGGCCAGCTGTCCAGGCCCTTCGCCAGGCGCCCGGCGGCATGCGCTTCCTTCTCGTATGCAGGCCCTTCCACTACGAGACAGCCGCCGCAGAAGGGGATCGGATGGCCAAAGCCCTCCGGCAGGGCGCCGCTGAAGCTCCTGGGCAGGTCGCGCACCGGATTGCCGAGACCCAGCAGCAGCCCCTTGCTGCCCTCATTGACCGCAGGGCCGGTGTAGTCGAGGGTGTCCATGGACAGGTTGCCGAACACGAACAGGTCTGTCTCGAAGCGGGCCCGGCTCAGGACGTGCTCCAGGGTCTTCTTGAAGTCATGCAGATCCACATGTCTGTCCGTGACCAGCAGGAACTTGGTGAGGGACAGCTGACCTTCCCCGAGGACCCGGAATGCCGCCTGGACGGCTTCGCGGCGGTAGCGCTCTCGCACCACGGCAGCGGCGAGGCTGTGGTAGCCGGTTTCACCGTAGGACCAGAGCTGCTTCACCTGCGGCATCGCGAGTCGAATGAAGGGGGTCAACAGCAGCTGCAGGTAGTCGCCGAGATAGAAATCCTCCTGCCGCGGCTTGCCGACTACGGTTGCGGTCAGGATCGGGTCTCGCCGGCGTAGGAGCCCCCTGACGTCGACGAGGGGGTAGTCGTGCTGCAGGGAGTAGTAGCCGTAGTGGTCGCCGAAGGGGCCCTCGGGATGGCGGGCGCCCGGTGCCACTTCGCCGACCAGAACGAACTCGCAGTCCGAAAGCACCGGCAGGGGACCGAGAGGGTTCCTGGTCTTGTGCACCTTCTGGCCCTGGACCAGGGAAGCCAGCAGCAGCTCGCCGATGTTCTCGGGAAGCGGTGCCAGGGCGGCCAGGATCAGTGCCGGTGAGCCGCCCACGTGGATGTTCACGGGCATCGGCTGGTTGCGCTCTTCGCAGGCAGCGAGGTGGAAGCCTCCGCCCTTCTGGATCTGCATGTGCAGGCCGACCCGGTCGTCGCCGAAACGCTGGACCCGGTAGATGCCGAGGTTGTGTCCGAGGCCCTCTGGATGCTCGGTGTAGACCAACGGCAGCGTGACGAAGGGACCGCCGTCCTCGGGCCAGGTGCGCAGCAGCGGTAGCCGCGCCAGGCGTGGAGGACGGTCCACGACCTCGGTGACGGGGCCCGAACTGATGGTCTTCTGGCCCACCTTGAGGAGCGTTGCCAGCACCTGGCGTTGCTCCCAGAGCTTGCCCAGGGTGGGGGGAACCAGCTCGTGCACCAGGCTGGCCAGCCTCTCGGTGAGCGCCTCGGGCCTGGGGCCGAACGCAAGCTCGACCCGCCGCGCTGTGCCGAACAGGTTGGTGACAACCGGCCAGTCGTGGCTCTTGAGGTTGGTGAACAGCAGTGCCGGCCCGCCGGCGGCGATGACCCGGCGGTGGATCTCCGCCGCTTCCAGATCCGGGTCCACGCTTGCGCGCACTTCGACGATCTGCCCTTCCTGGCGCAACAGGTCGAGGAACGCCCGCAGATCAGCGAGGTGGTGGGCTTCGGGCAGGGGTGTCATCGCTGTCGTGCCGCTCGGGCCGAGGTTGTCGGTCGTGGGGTGCAGAAAGGCAGCACCCACCGGGCGGCCCTGGCGCTGGCCCCGGGAGCGCCCATGCGCGCCCGGACCTCGGCCAGGCCTTGGACGCAGGCTTGCCGTTGCTCACCGTCCTGGAGCAGGGCGCGAGCCGCCTCCTTCACCTTCGACCAGCCCTCCTCACCGGCAAAGCCGAATTCCGGCGCCACCTCCCTGCCCGCCACCAGGTTGGCTGCGCCGAAGAACGGCACGTTCAGGCAGCTCGGGTAGAACACCAGCCAGAGCGGGCTCGAGAATCGGTAGACGATCACCGTCGGTGTGCCGGCAAGGCAGGCCTCCAGGGCGCCGGTCCCGGACTTGGCAATCACAAGCCGCGCGTCCCGGAGCCAATCCTCCAAGGGTCCGCCATGGAACTCCACGAAGTCGGCACCCAGGGTGTCCAGGATCTCCTGAATCAGCGCGCTGCGACGGGCGTCGGTGTGGGCGACGACCACGTGGAGGTCCGGCACGCCCTGGCGCAGCGCCCGGGCGACGTCGATCATGCCAGGCAGGTGCAGGCGAATCTCGCTGCGGCGGCTGCCGGGCAGCAGGCACAACAGGGGCCGATCCTGGGTAGCGGCGTGCGCGTGTGGCACTGCGCGGTCCAGCAACGGATGGCCCACGTACTCGCAGCGAACGCCCACGTCCCGGAAGAAAGCCGGCTCGAAGGGCAAGATCGTGAGGGTGGCGTCCACACAGTCGCGGTAGCGGGCAAGACGCCAGGGAGCCCATCCCCAGAGCTGGGGGGCAACGTAGTGCAGCACGGGGATCCGCCGTCGGCGGGCGGCCCGGCCCAAGACCATGTGCAGGCCCGGGTAGTCCACGAGGACCACAAGGTCCGGTGGATCGTCGCGGAGCAGGCGCAGGAAGCAGGCCACCGCACGGATGAAGAACGGCAGGCTCTTGAGCACGCCCAAGAAGCCCATCACCGCCTGCTCGCTCAAGGGATAGAGCAGGTTGGCTCCAGCCTCTTGGAGCCGCTTCCCCCCGAAGCAGGACCAGCGAGCGTGGCGATCCGAGCTCTCGACAGCTTGCATCAGGCCGAGGGCGAGATGCTCGGCCGAGGTTTCGCCCACGGAGAGGAAGACATGGCCACGTCCCGTCGGCCGGTTGGCGGTGAACGCCTCCAGGTCGCTGGCGCCAGTCTCCGGGTTCACAGGCGCGGTCAGCATCTGTCGTGCGCGTTGTTTCCAGGAATTACGGACCGGGAGGTAGAGCAGGATGCGCAACGGAAACACGACTGCGCGCACCAGCTCGCGCGCCAGGATCAGGGTGATCTCGGCACCGATCATCACGGGTTGGCACGTCGGAACAGCCAGTCCGCCGCGACATAGAGGAGCGCCGTGGCAAGGAGCATCCAGAACGTGCAGCCCCAGAACAGCGTGGTGAAGTTGGTGTTGCCCAGCATGATCGGGCTGTAGATGTCGAAGTCCGAGAGCCGGAACATGCTCGTTGTACGCACCCGTTGGATGAAGTAGATGGCCAGCTCGACGACCACGACCGTGCCCACCGTTGCCGCGGTATGTTGCTGGTTGCTGAAGTAGACCGAGCAGAGCGTGGTGAAGGCAAGGATCATCAGCACGAACACGGAGTTGTGGAACGCGCCCAGGGTGAGGTTGGCGAAGGGCAGGGTCTCCTCGACCTGCCAGCTGAGGGGGATCGCGCTCCAGGTACTGAGGAAGATCGGCACGACGACGACAAGGGCGATGACCCAGAACTTGGACCACAGGATCCAGGACCTCGAGACCGGCCGCGCCATCAGGAACTCGAGGGTCTGGTTCTCGCGTTCGCGGGCGATGATGCCGGTGCCCAACAGCACAGCAGCGGCGATGCCGCAGAGGTTGACTCCCTTGAAGAAGATCTGGATCGCCATGAAGTTGGCGTACGCGACGCCCGGGTCGCTGGAGGTCACGCCCTCCTTGATCCGCTTGCCGAACTCAGCGCCGCTGAGGAAGCCACTGAGGAAACGGTCCAGGATCGCGGTCTTCCTGAAAACGTCGTACAGGTCCGGCCAGAAGTGGATCGGAGGCACCAGGAGCGCCTCGATGACGAAGATGTAGATGAGCGCCAGCGGCCAGATCTCCCGGAGCGTTTTCCGGGCGATCATGACCGGGTTTCGTGCGGCTGGGCGGTCAGCATCTGGTAGAGGTCCTCGAGGCGGATCGTTCCGATCTCTGCGGACAAGACACGGTCCCGCGGGATCTGTGCCAGCCATCGGAAGGGATCGCCGTCGGTTACGACTCGCAGGCTGCCGTCGGGCTCCTTGCCCACCAGCCTGGAGCCTGTGGGAAGCTCGAGGCCCGGCGCCAGCCGGAGGCGCAGCTGCTGCCTGAGCTCGTTGCGGGCGGAGTCGATCTGCTCCTGGTCGACGATGCAACCGTCCATGAGGAACACCAGGCGGTCCGCCAGGGCCTCGACCTCGCGCAGGTGGTGGGAGCTCAGCAGGATGCTCTTGCTCTTGGCCTTGAGGGTCCGGATCAGGTCACGGAGGCGGAAGCGTGTGGATGCATCCAGGGCGCGATCGGGCTCGTCGAGGATGAACAGGTCCACGTCCGGCACCAGGCATGCCAGCAGGGCGAGTCGCTGCTTCATGCCCGCCGAGTAGGACCGGACTCGCCGCGAGAGTGGCAGGTCGAAGGCGTCCAGCATTTGCTGCTTCAAATCCTCCTGGTGTCTCTCGTAGAAGCCCCAGGCGAAGTCCAGGAACGTCTGGCCGGTCATGCCCAGGTAGATGCTGGTTTCCCCCGGCAGGTAGCAGCAGCGCCGGCGGATACCCACCGGGTCGGTATCAGGATCCTTGTCCAGAACGCGCACGCTGCCACCATCCCGCCGGCAGAGACCGATCAAGATCCGCAGAAACGTGGTCTTGCCGGCACCGTTGGGACCCACGAAGCCGACGACCTCCCCTGCATCGACTTGCAGCGCGACATCGCCGAGCACGCGCTTGTCACCGAAGCTCTTGGTCACGCCGGCAGCTTCGATGGGTCTCATCTCGGTATCGTCGCCAGGAAGTTGGCGATCAGGCTCGGTCCTTCGGGAGTGCGGAACGACTCGGGATGAAACTGCACGCCGAAGGTCGGTGCTTCGCAGTGGTGCAAGCCCATGAGCAGACCTTCGGGGCTGTGTGCGTCCGCCACCAACGTTCGTGGGAGGGTGCTGCCATCCACCACCAGGGAGTGGTACCGGCAGGCCAGGAGCGGGCTGTCGAGGCCCTGATAGAGTCCGGTCGCGTCGTGGAGAATGGGCCAAGGCTTGCCGTGGCACGGCGGAGCGCGGTGGATGCGCGCACCAAATGCCGCACCAATGGCCTGGTGGCCGAGACAGACGCCCAGGATCGGGACGCGCCCGGTGAACGCCCGAACCGCTGCCACCGACACACCCGCGCGGTCAGGGTGGCCTGGTCCCGGCGAGATGATGATCGCATCCGGAGCCATCTGCTGAATGTCCTCGAGCGTGGTCCGGTCGCTACGGGGGACATCGACATCGTGACCCAACACCTGCACCGCCTGGGCGAGGTTCCACACGAACGAGTCCTGGTTGTCGATCAGGAGGACGTGGGCCAAGGTCCGGGTGCTATAAACCGCGGCAGCGCATTATCCAAGGAATCCACGTGGCAGCAACGAAGGTGGTCTGGCGGGGCCACCCGGGCTGGCGAGAACTTTGTGGATAATCGGATTTGGGAATCCATGATTTCGTGCCCATGAAGAACATCGTGGTGGTGGGCCTGGGCGAGGTCGGTTCTCACCTCGCCAAGGTGCTGGTGTCGGAGGGTCACCACGTGGCGGTGATCGACTCGAACCAGGGCAGGCTTCGGGGCGTCAGCGATTCCGCGGACGTGCAGGCCGTGTGCGGCGATGGCTCCCGCCCCGACGTCCTCGACAAGGCCGATGCCCACAGCGCCGACCTCCTGCTCGCGGTGTCGAACAGCGACAAGGTCAACATGCTTACCTGCCTGTTCGGCAAGCGGATGGGTGCCAAGACTACGGTCCTGCGGTTGAAGGACACTGCCCCCTTGCGGGGCAACCCTACCTTCTTCCGCAAGAACCTGATGTTCGACCTGCTGCTCTCGCTCGAGGATCTGGCGGCGGAGGAGATCGTGAAGACCATCCGTCAGAACCAGGCCGTGGGGGTGGAGACCTTCGCAGAGGGCAAGATCCAGATGCGACGCCTGCGGATGAGTCAGAACTCCAGCATGTTGCACATGCCGGTCAAGGACATGAAGGTACCTCAGGGGGTCTTGCTGGCGGCTATCGACCGTGACCACGAGGTGATCATCCCTGGCGGCGACGACACCCTGGCGCGAGGCGACTACGTGTTCGTAGTCGGTGAACCCAAAGCGCTCGGCAACTTCGAAAAGAAACTGGGCACCCGAGCCAACTACCTGCGGGATGTGGTGATGTACGGCTCCTCTGGTGTCGTCCGACAGGTGTTCAAGGCGCTGAAGCGGTTGCACGTGAACACGCGCATCATCATCGAGAGCCGCAGCCAGGCGGAGCTGTTTTCGGAACAGCTGGAAGGCGCCACCGTGCTCCATGGCACCGGGACCGACCTGTCCATGCTGCAGGAGGAGCACGTCGGGGATGCTGACGCCTTTCTGGGCCTCTCAGACGAAGACGAGAAGAACCTCATGTCCTGCCAGTTGGCCAAGAACCTCGGTGTACGACGCACCGTGGCGCTGGTGCACAAGCCGGACTATGCGTCCATCTACGAACAGCTCGGCGTCGACGTGGCGGTTTCGCCGCGCCTGATCTGCGCCGACCGCATCCTCTCCTTCATTCGCGCGGAGAGCGTCAGCACGATCGCGTCCATCGAAGAAGGCAAGGCGGTCGTGCTGGAACTGCAGGTCAAACCGGGCAGCAAGCTCGTGGGCAGGATCCTGGCAAAAGCTGGTTTCCCGCGTGGCTCGGTCGTAGCCGCTGTGTCCCGCGAGGACGGCGAGATCATCATCCCCCGGGGGGAGACCGAGATCCGCGCCCTCGACAACCTCGTCATCTTTGCTCTTCGTGGCGTGGTGGACACGGTCATGTCGCTGTTGGGAGTGAAGGGAGGCTAGCAGTTGGCTGGCTGCAGCCCTGGCTACTTGACCACCGTGATGTCGTCGGGGCGGTGCTTGACCCGCAGGGGACGGAACATCCGCCGCGGCTGGGCGAGCGCCTCCCGCAGGCGGGCAGGCCCGGTGAACAGGTAGTACCTGGCCACCCGGTTCTCGCGTTTGAGTTCCGCCAGCGCAGAGACCAAGCCTGCAAACAGGTACGTCTCTTCGTCCTGCTTCACCCAGACGCCGGCGCCCGCAGGCAGGTCGCGGCCTGGCCATTCGAGCGCGTCGCCAATCACGCCGTCATCGGTCGCAAGCCGCACGGGCAGCCGCTGCACGTCGCCACCGGCCATCAGGATAACCCACAGATCGTCGTCGGGACGAAGGTCACGCGTCAGGACCGGCGCCCACTGGTGCTTGAGGTCCATGGAGGCCTCGTAATAGATCCCCGCGAACGGCAGGATCTCGCCGCTCTCGGTCATCAGGCGCTGACCAAGGAAGTAATGGATCCGACAGGGTCCGGAGCTGCCGCGCTGATTCAGGAACAGGATGCCTTCGCTGGTGGCCGCGCCGTACTCCACGCCATCCCGGGTCTCGATGCGCACGACCGGGCGGGTGCGGTCTGGCGGAACCAGGACGGCGGAGAACAGATGGCCGGCGCAGGACGACAGGAGCCCGCCCAGGAGGCAGAAGCCGAGCAGCCGTGTTCGCGGCACTGGAGGTCGCGACACTAGTCGCCGTCCTTGAAGTAGCTGCTCTTCACCCACGCCTGCCAGGCTTCCTCCAGCTTCTTCCAGTCCTCATCGGCAAAACCGCGGAATGCAGTGTCCACTGCCCGCTTGCTGTCCCCGTGGACCAGGATCACCTTGCGGTACATGTCGAGCACCTCGCCATAGCGTGGCTCCCAGTACTTCTTCAGCTTCTCACCGCGCCGCAGGTAGTCGATCATCGAGTAAGCCTGCGCATAGTAGTAGGCGGCCTTGCCGCTGTAGAAACGTCGACGACTCCACTGGACGATTTCCTTGAACGGCACGTAGTCGCCCTTCTGCACCATCTGCTCCACGGAGCGGTGGCGCATCTTGGAGCCCCTGTAGCTCCACTTGCCGCCTGTCCATCGGAACGAGCCGAAGAAGTCGCCGTGCCCTTCGTCGAACCAGCGGTGCAGTTTCTCGCCGATCCAACCGCCGCCGGGGAAGTAGAGGTCTGCGAACTGGTGCCAGCCTTCGTGGTACGTGACGGTCTCGGTGGCGCCATCGCCCATCATCTTGTCGCCGCCCAGGAACACGACGAGTTCCTTGGAGATCGGCGAGAACCAGCCCACGACACCCGGAGGTGACTGGCCGTACTTGCGGAACTGGTCATAGGTCGCGCAGAGGC
>QJVU01000473.1 GCA_003235605.1 Planctomycetota bacterium
GACCTCCACCAACGAGGAGATGCAGTCCTCCAACGAGGAGCTACAGAGCACCAACGAGGAATTGGAGACATCGAAGGAAGAGCTGCAATCGGTCAACGAAGAGCTGATGACCGTCAATATGGAGCTTGAGACCAAGGTCCAGGAGCTCTCCCAGGCCAACAACGACATGAACAACCTCTTGTCGGCCACCGAGATCGGCACCCTGTTCTTGGACCTGGAGCTGAACATCAAGCGCTTCACGCCCTCGGTCACCGAGGTGATCAAGCTAATCCACAGCGATTTGGGCCGTCCCCTGAGCGACATCGCGTCGAGCGCTGGTGGGATCAACCTCTCCCAGCGCGCGGCAAAGGTTCTGGAAACCCTGAACCCCTACGAAGGAGAGGTAACCACGGCTACGGGGGGGGACTACCTGTTGCGTATCCTCCCCTACCGCACCACCCGCAACGTCATCGACGGCGTGGTGATCACTTTCGTGGACATCAGCGCACAACGCCGCGCCGAGCAGCTGTTTCGGCAATCCCTGGAATACTCGCTGATGGCAACCGTGATCAGCAATGCCGAAGGCAAGATCACCATGGTCAACCAAGAGGCCGAAAAACTGTTCGGCTGGTCGCGGGAGGAGCTTGTCAGCCAATCCATCGAGACACTCGTTCCGGAGCGACTGCGTGCGATACACCGAGAGCAGCGCGAAGCCTACATAAACGCTCCCAAGGCGCGCCTACTGGGCGAGAGGCAGCCGTTGACCTGTATGCGCAAGGATGGCAGGGAGTTCAAGGCGGAAATCGGCCTGGCTCCACTGAATTCCGACAACGGAACCCTGATCATGGCCAATATCCGAGAGACCTAGATCTCAGCCCATGGCATCAAAACGGGACACGCAGGACTTGCGCAGCCGGGCGGAGGCACGCCACCACTCGCGTCAGAGGACCGGCAAGCCGGCGGAGCCGCCGCAGGGCGATCTGCGCCACGAGCTGGAAGTCCACCAGATCGAGCTGGAGATGCAGGACGATGAGCTCCAGCGCACGCAGGCACGGCTCGAGCTGGCCCTGGCGCGTTACCAGGACCTGTTCGATTTGGCGCCACTCGGCTACGTCACGCTGCGCCCCGATGGGCGCATCCTCAAGGCCAATCTCACCGTCGCCAATATGTTGGGGATTCCACGCCTGGCGCTGCCTGATGCCAGGCTGATTCGCTACGCGTCTCCGGGCCACCAAGACGCGCTGTCGCGTCACTTGCAACGGGTATTCGCCGGACTAGGTGCTGAGACCTGCGAGCTTGAGCTTACTCGGGGCGATGGCAGTCACGTGTTCGTCCGGCTGGAAAGCACGGTTCAGTCCGTCGGCGACGACCTGGAGCCCGAGTGCCTAACGGCAATTTCCGACATCACGGAGCAACAACGGCGCGAAGACGCCCTGCGTAAGACACAGGAGCAGTTGCGTCTATTCGTCGAGCAGGCCCCCATCAGCATCGCGATGCTGGATCGAGAGATGCGCTATCTCGCTACCAGCCGCCGCTGGGTAGACGAATACGGCAGAGGCCACAAGAATCCGGTCGGCCTTAGTCACTACGAGGTGCACCCCGACTTGCTGGAACGGTGGAAACAGGTGCACCGCGATGCGCTTGCCGGTGCCTTCCTGAAAAGCGACGAAGATCTCTGGATTCAGCAAGATGGCAGCAAGCATTGGCTGCGCTGGGCTGTGCATCCCTGGACAGATGATGCGGGCGAGATCGGCGGCATCATCATTTCCGTCGAGAACATCACCGAGCGCAAGCAGGCCGAGGAGAAGCTCCGCCAGCAACTGCGTCTGTTCAACGCCATCGCCGACTGTGCGGCAAACGCGATCTTTGTCACTGACAGCGATGGCCGAGTTACCTTCCTGAACAGCGAAGCCGAGCGGGTATTCGGCTACAGCGAAGACGAGCTCCGGGGCCGTGTGCTGCACGACGTCATTCACCATCACCGCCCCGACGGACGGCCCTACGCCTTTGAAGATTGTCCCAACTGCTTCATCTATGGGCGCGGGGAGCGGGTGCGCAACCAGGAGACGGTGTTCTTCCACAAGGACGGCTCACCGTTGGCGGTGGCCTGTTCCAACTCGGCCCTGGAGGTGGGGGGCGAAGTGGAAGGCGCGGTCCTGGTGGCCCACGACATCAGCGAGGTCAAGCGCGCAGAGCAGGCCTTGCGGGAGGCGGATCGGCGTAAAGACGAGTTCCTGGCCACCCTGGCCCACGAGCTGCGCAACCCCCTGGCGCCGATCTGCAATGCGGTGGAGGTCCTCAAGCGCAAGGACCCTCCCGACCCGGCGGTGCAGGCTGCGCGTGACATCATCGACCGCCAGTCGCGCCACATGGTGCGCCTGATCGACGACCTGCTGGACGTGAGCCGCGTCACCCAGGGGCGCCTCGAGCTGCGCCGGGAGCGGATCGGTTTGGAAGCGGTGCTGGGACAGGCGGTCGAGGCCTCTCGACCACACCTGGAGCGCGGTCGGCACCAGCTAGACCTGTCGCTGCCGTCACCGCCGATCACCCTCGACGCCGACCCGGTGCGCCTGACCCAGGTGTTTGTGAATCTGCTGAACAACGCCTGCAAGTACACTTCCCCAGGGGGACGGATCGCACTCAGCGCCGAGCGTGACGGCACGGAGGCGGTGGTCACCGTTACGGACACGGGCCGGGGCATCGCGCCGGAATATCTGCCCCACCTGTTCGAGATGTTCGCGCGGGTCGAGTCGGACTTCGAGCAGCTGCATGGAGGCGTGGGCATCGGTCTGTGGCTGGCGCGCGGCTTGGTGGAGATGCACGGCGGAAGTATCGCGGCCCACAGCGAGGGGCCCGGCCGGGGCAGCGAGTTCCGGGTGCGCTTGCCGGCCCTGGCCGCGGAGGTGGAGCCCGTGCAAGGGGCGGTGCCCGGCTCGGTCCCCGCCTGCACGAGACGCCGCATCCTGGTGGTGGACGACAACCGGGACATCGTGGACTCCATGGTCATGCTGCTGGAGGTGAATGGCCATGAAGTGGCGACGGCCCACGATGGCCTGGAGGCGATCGAGGTGGCGGCGCGTTACCACCCCGAGGTGATCCTGCTCGACATTGGCATGCCCAAGCTCGACGGCTACGCCACCTGTCGGCGCATTCGTCAAGAACCCTGGGGCAAAGACACTTTGATCGTGGCCTTGACCGGTTGGGGACAGAGCGAGGACCGCCGCAAGTCCGCGGAGGTC
>QJVU01000362.1 GCA_003235605.1 Planctomycetota bacterium
GATTCCAGACGAAGGCTGCCGGCCTCGGTCTGGGGTTCGGAGCGAGCGCGACGCGGGATAACCCTTAGGTATCCTGGCCCGTTTTCTCACCGCTTGAGGAAGGGTCAGATGCCAGCCACGAGGTTATCCATGTAATGTGCCCATCCCCGTTATGTGGCCGTTGGACCGAAAACCCCTGTGAAACAGGAACCTGACGGTAGTCATGGCCACATAATGGCCTACAGGGACTCAAGCCACTTCAGCAACCCTTCGTCGTCGCGCCAGACGGTTCGACCGCGAGACTCTTCAGATGACCGCGTTGGCGGCTCGCACCGTTGCAGGGCTTCGGCCTTCATGCGCAGGGTCAGTTCCGCATAGCGGTTGGTTGTCTCCAGACTGACATGGCCGAGCCAGGCGCGGATCACATTGGGCTCCACCCCAGATTCCAGAAGGTGTACCGCTGTGGCGTGGCGCAGCGAATGCGGTGAAATATGGTGGGTGTCCCCGCCCTCGGTCATTATCAGATGGCGGGTGTGGCGGCGGACCAGTTTGTAGATGCCGTAACGGGTCAAAGCCCGCCCCTGGCGGGATAGGAACACGGGCTGTTCGGCTCGATTGCTGTTGGCGTGTTGCGCCAGCAAGGTCTGCAACAGTTGGGAGGTAGCCGGCCAAAGCGGACACACGCGCCATTTGTCTCCCTTCCCGTGCAGATGGACGCGGGGTGGGTCATCAAACTCCAGGTTACCTACCTTTAACTCAGCGACCTCCTGCACGCGGGCGCCGGTATTGTAGAGGAAAAGCAGTAACGCCCGATCGCGCAGCGCGAACGGCCCCTGTTGGGGAAGTCGAGCGAACAGCGCCTCGACCTGATCCCGCTCCAGGTAACCGGTGGCAGGCGGGGCGACCCGTTTGGCGGGGATGGCGCAGACGCGTTCGGCTTCGGCCAGCATCTCCGGTATCCGAGAGGCCAGGTAATCGAAGAACGTCCGCAGGGCGGAAAGTCTCTGGTTACGGGTGCGCACGTGATTGTGCCGCTGGGTTTCCAGGCTGTTGAGGAAGCGGACGACGCGCTCGGCTGTGAACTCGGCGATGGCGAGCCGACTCAATCGACGCCCGCAGTCAGTGACGACAAACAGCAGGAACAGACGCAGCGCGTCCCGATAGCTCCTGATGGTGGCGACGCTCAAGCCTTTCTGACAGGCGAGATGGTCCTCGAAAAAGCTGCGGATGAGGGTGCCCGGCGAGTACGTCGTCATGAGCCGATCTCCTCCAGCACGGGGGCGGCGAAACGCTCGAATCGTGCGTTGGCCTCTTGCAGCAACTGCCCGGTGACCGTGAGATAGACGGAGGTGGAGCTCGGACTGACATGGCCCAGGAACGTCGAGAGGTGGATCAGCCGCGCGGCGGGATCGACGCCTTCCCGATACCAGCGCAACAGGGTGCCCACCGCGAAGGAATGACGCAGGCAGTGCAGATGGGGTGGTGCCACCCCAGCCGGGACGGTGAGCGAGAGTTCGGGCAGCAGTTGGTGGAAAGTCCAGCTGATGGTGTTGGGACAGATCGGCCGTGAGGTATGACGCGAGAACGAGAACAGCGGTTGCTCGGGGGCGATCGACCCGTAACGGTCCACCTGCTGTTGCAGGTAATCGGCCAGGGCCGCGGCGACCCGCGGTCCGAAAGGCACCAGACGTGTCTTGCGGAACTTGCTCTCACGGATGACCAGAAGGCGACGCCGGGCGTCCAGATCGTGGACACGAAGACGGGAGACCTCGCCGACCCGAAGACCCAGACCGTACAGCAGGGCGAAGATCATTCGGTAGGTGACACCTCGGTCCGGTGCCCCCGCACGAGGGGGCAACCGAGCCGCGGCCTGCAACAGGCACCGGGCCTGCTCTGAGTTGAAAATGAACGGAGTGCGTTGGGGGGTAGCGCGCCGCGCAGACGTGGTCAGTGGACAATCTGGAACAAGCCCCTGGGTAACCATCCACTCGAACAGCCGTCGTATGCTGCCGAGCAAATGGTTGAAGCTCCGGGGTGAGCGTCGGGGACGGGAGGCCAGGAAGGACTCCAACACCGCCGGGGCGATCGCTTCGATAGAGCCGATCTGCTGGTCGAGGAGGTAGTGATCAAGCAGGCGCAGCGCCTTCTCCTCGGTCGAAAAACGCCTGCCGAGCGCCCGCTTGTGGGCCAGGAATGCGGTGATCGGTTCTGCCAGCACGCTAGCAAGGCCGAGGGCGGACCGTGTGGTGTTCATAGCACGCTCTCCCCGTCGCCCAGGGCAACCTCGCGCAACGCCTCGATCTGAACTTTGGTGTAGACCTTGGTGGCCTCCGGCGAGCTGTGCCCCAGATAATCGCCAATGGTCTTCAGGGGGAACTCGGCGTCGACCAACCGCTGCGCACAGGTGTGGCGCAGGGTATGGGAGCCGGCGCGGGGAACGCAGATGCCGGCCTCGCGCAGGTGACGTGCCGTCTGCTGGGAGACGGTCCACCAGTTGAGGGGACGATACGGGGCCGTGACCTGGAAGAACAGCGCCCGCGACTCTGTTTGGGGGCGGGCGAACTGCAAATAGTCGATGATCGCCTCGGCCACCACCGAAGATAACGGGTACGCACTGGTGTGGCCTGCCTTGCGCTCGGCGACCAACAGCCGCTCACGCCTCCAGTCGATGGACTCCAGCGTCAGCGCGGCGATCTCGCGGGCTCGCAACCCATAGGTGACCATCAACAGCATCAAGGCGTAGTCGCGCTTGCCCACCGGCGAGCGGCGATCCACACCCTCGAGCACCTTCTGCACCTCCGCCCAACTGATCGAACGGGGTATGTCGGCCAAACGATGTTGCTGCGGTGCTTCGACGGTGCGTCCAAGGTCCGTGGCGATGAGACGTTGCCGGTACAGAAAACCCAGAAAGACCCGCAGAACACTGGCGAAATCCACCAGTGTCCGCGGCCCCAGCTCTCGACTGCTGTCGGCGACAAAGGCGCCGAGCAGGGGTGCGGACAAGTCGTGAAGATCTTGCAGCCCGATCCGCTCCAGGTAACGTTCGAGCCGACGCAGGACGTGGAGATAGCGACCGATCGTGGCCTCCCTCAGGCCCCGTTCCTGGCGCAGATAGTCGACAAAACCGACAGCACGCCCGGCAAACGGCTCCGGCAACGACGGGTGGCTCCGCCCGGAGTAACCAGGAAACATCAGGTGCAGCAGTTGCTCGACAGGGCCGCGGGCGGCGTTCACCACC
>QJVU01000732.1 GCA_003235605.1 Planctomycetota bacterium
AGACGTAGACGAGGTCGGGCGGGTCATCGCGCAACCAAGCGGCCACGTGGATGGCAAGCGCGCGGTTGTGAAAGAAGGGGAGGGTCAAAGCCCTGCCACTGAATAGGCCCGCGAGGCACGTGACCCTTCTCGAGCTGCGCCGGATGCGCGGTGCGCAGATGTCGATGATGCCATCCCGAGCCGCCAACTCATCGATTCCGTTCGGGTCGCGGGCCTCTTCGGACAAGCAGCCCACCCGGA
The DNA here is from genome assembly GCA_003235605.1 of Planctomycetota bacterium. Next base: position 241 of record QJVU01000732.1, read on the forward strand.
CCTGTGCACCGCGGTCGAGGATGTGACTGAGTACGTGCCAGGTCGTGATCCGATCGCCTCTGTCCGGGGGGTAGGGCACCCGCTGGCTCAGGAACACCGCTTTCACGACCGGGTGCTGTATCCCCCGACAGCGGAGTTCTCAAGGCCGCTCCGGCCTGTTCTCGATAGCAGCGCGGGGGAACGCTTTCTCATGAGGGAAGTCGTCGGGGATCGCAGCGCCATTATCGAGCTGGTCAAGAAGACCCTGAAGCTGCCCGATCTGGCCGAGGTGCTGGTGAAGTTGAACCAGATCGTTGCGGATGCGGGCTCGACTGCGGATGACGTGGCCAGGGTGATCTCCACGGATCCAACGGTGTCCACGAACATCCTGCGCATCGTGAACTCTCCATACTACGGCCTGCAGGTGCGCGTCTCGTCGGTCAACCTCGCAGTGTCCATCATGGGGTTCAGCATGACCAAGAAGGTCGCGCTGAAGGCGGCGGTGCTCAGCATGTTCTCCCCTCGGAATCGGTTCAAGCGCAAGCCCTTTGACGCCGCCGGCTTCTGGAGACACTCCACCTTCACCGGTGTCGCCGCAAGAGTCATGGGGTCCGAGAGCGACCACTTCCGAGAGCAACACGGAGAGGACATCTACATTTGTGGCCTGTTGCACGACATCGGCAAGGTCATCCTGCTCGCGAACGAAGAACAGGAGTTCGAACAGGTGCTGGAGGAGGCCGCCCGTAGCGCCAGACCTGAGCTCGAGGTTGAAGCGGAGCTGCTTGGCTTCAACCATGCCGATGTCGGCAGCGCGCTGGCGATCAGTTGGTCGTTGCCCGAGGATCTGACGATCGCGATCCGCTACCACCATGCCCCCGGCAAAGATCCTCTCCGGAGGCCCCTCTCGTCGCTGATCCACTTGGCCGACCACCTGGCCTGGAAGTCCGGCCATCCCTCCATGGTTGACATGGAGCCGCCTGAGCTGGACGCCACGGTGTTCGACGGGATCGGCCTGGACCCGCGGACGGTAGAGGGCCTGTTGCCTCGGATCCAGGAGGACTTCGACCTCTGCGAGATGCCCTGGTAGCGTTGGCAGGCTCCCTCGGAGCTCCACGGGGCACCGGACCTGCGGGCATGGCAGAGGAGCTTGTCAAGCCGCTTTCCCACCGTGTTTACTCAGAAGCGTTACAGGAGCAAGTCGCCGGCTACTTCGTGGCACAGCCTTGCAGCCCTGGGCCGAGGATTGGCCTATAGTCGCCCGCCCTTCGGACGTCGAGCTGGAGGAAGAACGTAACTTGCCCAACTCCATGGAGATCACAGACATCCCCACCGAAGGCTACCAGCGCGTGGTTCGCGCCAAGGATCCCGAGTCCGGTCTGCATGCGATCATATCGGTGCATGACACGACGCTTGGACCAGCTCTTGGTGGGCTGCGAATGTGGAACTACGCGTCCGAGGAGGAAGCGCTCTTCGACGTCAACCGGCTCTCCAGGGGCATGACATTCAAATCCGCGGTGGCCCACACCGGCCTCGGCGGAGGCAAGTCGGTGATCCTGGGTGATCCCAAGAAGATCAAGTCCGAGGCTCTGTACCTCGCGATGGGGCGCTTCATAGAGACCTTGAAGGGGACCTACATCACCGCCGAGGACGTCAACACGACGATCCAGGATCTGGAGATCGTGCGCCGAGCCACACGGTACGTCACGGGCCTCTCCAGGCAGGCGGGCGGCAGCGGCGACCCATCGCCCTACACCGCCTATGGTGTCTTCCTTGGCATTCGGGCAGCTCTCGGCTGGGTATCCGGGAGCGACGACCCGAGAGGACGCAGGGTTGCCGTGCAGGGGGTGGGTTCGGTGGGCTCCGCCCTGGCGCGGCGCCTCTGCAAGGCGGGGGCCACCGTCTTTGGCAGCGATCGCGACGCCTACAAGGTCGAGGCGCTCAAGGGCGAATTCGAGAACTTCGTGCCTGTGAGCGAAGACCAAGTCTACTCCCAGGACGTGGACGTCTTTGCGCCCTGTGCCCTGGGAGCGGTGATCAACGACGATACCATTCCGACGCTCAGGTGCAGGGTGGTGGCTGGTGCCGCCAACAACCCGCTGTTGGAGCCGCGTCACGGCAAGCAACTGGAGGAGCGCGGGATCCTCTACGCTCCCGACTATGTGATCAATGCCGGGGGGATCATCAACGTCTCGGTGGAGTTTGCGCAGGGCGGCTACGATGAGAACACCAGCCTGAAGCGCATCGAGCGGATTCCGCAGGCCCTGCGAGAGCTCTGGACCATCGCCAAAGAGGAGAGAATCCCGCCGAACGAGGCCGCCGACCGCCTGGCCAAGAACATCCTGGCCGACGCCAAGCAGTCGGTCTGAGCCGTTCCGCTACCGGTCTGAGCCGTTCGGCTACTCGGGTTTCCTGGTCAGGACCTCCGCATGGTCTTCGTGGATGAAGATCGTGTGCTCGGTCTGGGCCACGCGGACACCATCCTTCTCCGCCAATGGGGGATACTTGATCAGCAATCCATGGCGGGCGAGGAGCTTGAGCGTCTGCTCTACCCGCTCGAGGTCGGCGAGGTGGGGTAGAAGCGTGCGGCGAGCGAACGGCAGGCCGTGGGTCTGGCCCAGCGCGGCCTCGATATCCCTCGGCAGGCCGTCCTTGGGACGCGGCTTGCGCTTGAGGCCGAAGACCTCTGGCTTGCCTACCTCCTCGATGGAGCCGCGGCCGTCGCAGGCGAACGGCTCGCATGCGATGGTCTGGTTCGGTCGCAGGCGGCCGGCCTTGGGATCAGGGTAGTTGGGGATGCTGGGCTTGCAGTGGATGACGTAGCGAGCCACGCCGTGACCCGTCAAGTTGTATACCGGCACAAAGCCGAACGCCTTGATCGTGCTCTCGATCTGGTGGCCGATCTCGGTGATCGAAGCTCCGGGCCCCATGACCGATATGGCGTTCTCGAGCGCGAGCTGGCTGGCTGCCACCAGCGCGGAATCGGGACCATTCTGTAGATCGATGGTGACCGCGCTGTCCGTGATGTAGCCGTCCACCTGGGTGCCGAGGTCGAGCTTGATGATGTCGTCCGGCTGGGCCTCGGTGGGGTCATCGGGCGGCGAGCAGTAGTGCGCGGCGATGTTGTTCCTCGAAAGCTGGCAGGGAAACGCCGGCACGCCGCCCATGTCCCGAATGATCGTCTCCGCCTCCAGGGCGACCTTCTCCAGCTTCACGCCAGGCTGGACCATCCTCCTGCAGGTCTCCCGGGCGGTCGCCGAGATCCTGCCCGAGAGGCGCAGGGCGTCGAGGTCGGGTGGCTTCATGCAGAGCGAAGAGACACTCCTACCTGGGCCTTTCGAACAGCTTCGCGACTCTACTGCGATGGGTCATGCGTGATCGCTGTCATGGGCGGCCTTCGGAGGCGGAAGACGCTTGGTGCTGTCGTGGCTGCTGGGGTTCGCGATGATACGGGTCTGGTCGCGGGCGGGTCGAGTTCTGAGGCGGTAGATCCAGAACGCCAACAGTGCCAGCAACACCAGGCCGGCTGGATGCAGAAACAGCTTCAGGAACGCCCGCAGCTGCGGGAAGCCCTTTCCCAGGAGCAGCAATGCTGCAACGCCCAGAACCAGCAACAGGGTCTTGACCGAAGATCGCACAGGGCTACCGGCCCGCGAGAACACCCAGTTCCCGGCCCACCTTCGTGAAGGCGGAGACTGCGGTGTCGAGATCCGCTGTGGAGTGGGCCGCGCTGACTTGGACGCGGATCCTTGCCTGGCCCTTGGGTACCACCGGATAGGAAAACCCGATGACGTAGACTCCCTCCTTGAGCAGGCGGGCGGCCATGTCCAGGGCCAGCCTCGCATCCCCCAGCATCACGGGCACGATGGGGTGCTCGCCGGGCTTGATGTCGAAACCTGCCTTGGTCATGGCGCTGCGGAAGTGCCGTGTGTTCGCCTCCAGCTTGTCCCGCAGGTCGGTGGTTCGGGACAACCGATCCAGACAAGCGATGGTGGCCCCGACGACTGCGGGAGCCAGCGTGTTGCTGAACAGGTAGGGACGCGAGCGCTGCCTGAGCAGGTCGACGACTTCTTTCGGTCCGGTGGTAAAGCCTCCCATGGCGCCACCCAGAGCCTTGCCGAAGGTCCCCGTAATGATGTCGATGCGCTCGAGACAACCAGTGTGCTCCCCGCTGCCCCGGCCCGTGGGTCCGAAGAACCCGGTCGCGTGGCAGTCGTCCACCATCACCAGGGCACCGAACTTCTCGGCCAGGTCGCAGATCTCCGGCAGCTTCGCGACGCAGCCGTCCATGCTGAACACGCCGTCGGTGCAGATCATCCGCGACCGCGCGCCTGACGCCTCCCTCAAGCAGCGCTCGAGATCGGCCATGTCGCAGTTGTCGTATCGGAAGCGCTGTGCCTTGCAGAGGCGGACGCCGTCGATGATCGACGCGTGGTTGAGAGCATCGGAGATCACCGCATCTTCGGGTCCCAGTAGCGGCTCGAACAGACCGCCGTTGGCGTCGAACGCCGCCGCATACAGGATCGCGTCCTCCTTGCCCAGGAAGGTGGCAATCTTCCGTTCCAGCTCCTTGTGTATGTCCTGGGTGCCACAGATGAAGCGCACGCTGGACATCCCCAGACCATGTTCATCCAGGGTCTTGTGAGCGGCCTGGATCAACTCTGGATCACTGGAGAGTCCCAGGTAGTTGTTGGCGCACATGCAGATCACGTCCCTCTGGCCGTCCTTGGCGACCTTGATGTGTGCACCCTGGGGGCCGACGATCACCCGTTCCTCTTTGTAGAGGCCAGCGTCGTGGATCTCTCCCAGCTCGGTCTCGAGACGTTCCTTGATCGTGTAGGCCATATCTGTCGCTCGCTATACCCCCGCTGGGATTCCCTGAGGGTAGAGGACCACCTTGCCGGTAAGACCCTTGCCGAACTGTTTCAGACCACGGCTGAACTCAGCCAGGTCCAACTCGGTGGTGATGAAATCGTCCACGTCCAATCCCCTGCCAAGGAGGTCCAGCATCTGGTGCCAGGTGCGCATGATCTCGCGCCCGATGATGGCGTGCATGGTGAGTCCTTTGAAGACGTAGTTCTGGCTGAAGTTCTTGATCGTGACGTTGGACCGCCCCGGCAGGCCGAGGTTGATCACGTGCCCGGCGGGTCGGGTCATCGCCAGGGCATTGTTGATGCCGTCGGGGTGGCCGGACATCTCCAGGCTGACGTCCACGCCACCCTCGGTGGCGGCCACCACCTCCGCCGCCGGATCGTCCGCCTGTCCGTCGACGAGACTGACCCGGTCGACCAGACCGCGTCTCTCGATCCACGCCCTGGCGCGCTCCAACGCGTCCCGGCTCACGTCCACCACGAACAGGTGCCCGGCTCCGACAAACTGAACCACCTCCGCGGTCATCGCGCCGATCGGCCCGTAGCCAACGATCGCCACACGCCGCCCTTCCACAGGCACCTTCAGCGCGGCGTGGACTGCATTGCCAAGAGGGTCGAGTATCGCACCTACTTTCTGTGGCAGATCCGGTGGGAGCTTGACGACGTTGCTGGCGCTAACGACGACGTAGTCCGCGAAGGCCCCATCCAGGTTCACGCCGCGAATGCGATGGTTCATGCAGGCATGGAAGGCGCCATCCAGACAAGCCAGGCACTGCCGGCATACCTCGTGCATCTCGGCACTGACATAGTCGTCCACCCCCAGCTCCAGCTTCGCGGGCACTGCCGAGCCGAGCTTGTCAATGACGCCGCAGAACTCGTGACCCAGGATCACCGGCGGTTCCACCATCTTGTTCATGGATGGGTGCCCCGCGCAGATGTGCACGTCCGTGCCACAGATACCTGCCGCGGACACCTTGATGCGGACTTGGTGAGGCTGGGGTTCCGGCACCGGGACGTCCTCGCGCAGACGGAACTTGCCCGGGGCGTACAGCTCAACGGCCTTCATGGTCGTCATGTGGTTAGGGTATCCGGGTTCCGTGCCGGAGTCTCGGCGGGAATGCCGCGGGGGACGCCACCACCGGAATCCAGGACTGGAAACCGACCGGCCCTGGTTATGCTGCGACGGCGATGCATGGCCCCTCTGACCGCCCCCGCACCCTTCTGCTGTTGACCGCATTCGTGCGCATGCCACTCATCCTTGGCACGCTGGCGCTCCCGGGGGCCATCGGGTGTGTGACCGAGACCACGACCCATCCGGCCTCGCTTGTTGGCGCACCCTACAAGGTCAGGAAGCTCGAGCAGTGGCAGGTCCGATGCGCGGACAGGCCCATCGGCACCCTTGTGCTCCTCGAGGTCCGTGGCGCAGACCAGACGCTGACCTATTTCCGGGCCGAGACCAGCGCTGGCCAGTGGGTTGGCAGGGTGGGCCGGGACGGTCGCTTCTACAAGAATGAGCCCTTCCGTCCGGTCGAGCTCGGCCCTCGAGACATGGGTCTCTATCCGATGCACCAGGGTTTGGCCTTGCTCTACGAGGTGGAAGGTCCCATCACGGTGGTTCCCATGGAAGGCCGTGGTCAGCTCACCGAGGCGGCGGCCCACCAGCTGTTGCGCAAGGCCACGGAGAGGAGCCGATGACCGGAGTCGAGAGCCGCCCTGTTTCCCAGTCGATGGTGGAGATGACCGAGATCATCTATCCCAACGACGCCAACCCCATGGGGAAGCTCATGGGCGGACGGGTGATGCACTGGGTCGACTCCTGTGCGGCGATCGCGGCCGGTCGACATGCACGGACACCGGTGGTGACCGCCAGCATCGACCAGCTGAATTTTCTGCGACCGGTACCCGTGGGGGGAGTCATCGTCTTGTTGGCGTCGGTGAACTACACGGCCCGCACCAGCATGGAGGTAGGAGTCAAGGTGTTCCACGAGGACCGACGCTCCGGCGGGCGTGAGCACGTGGTGTCTGCCTACCTGACCTTTGTGTCGCTGGACGAGGTCACCGGTCAACCTCGTCCGGTTGCGAAGGTCGTGCCTGAGACCGAGGATCAGAAGCGCAGGTACGAGGAGGCGGACCGGCGGCGACGACATCGCCTGGCAACCCGAGCAGGCAAGTGAGCGGTAAACTTGGCGACAACAGGAACGAGATGCAGGACGAGCTGAAGTTCGACGATTTCTCCGAGAAGGCGAGGATGTCACTCAAGGCTGCAGAGGAGTTGGCCCGGCAGCTTGGCGACCAGTCAGTGGCGACCGGCCACCTTGTCTATGGCCTGACAGTGGATGAGTCGGTGTCCCTCCACCACATCTTCAAGGACCTGAACGTCGATCCCGGGATGTTCCAGGAGTACGTGAGCAGCCTGCCCAGGGAGCCGGAGACCAGCCGCGGCAAGCCTTTCAACCGCCACTGCCACACGGTCTTCGAGCGTGCCCGGGAGCTGGCGGCCACCCTGGGCGCCAAGACGGTGACTCCGGAACATCTCGCGGTGGCAACGATGTCCGTGAAGGCCGGATCGTGCTACGAGACCCTCAAGGAGTTCAGCATCGAGCCGTCTTATGTGACGATGCTGATCATGGAGTCGATGGGACTGGAAGAAGACCAGGTACCGGACTGGTTCTGAGCTGCTAGGAGTCCGGCTTCTCGAGTCCTCGCCTGCGCTCGGCCTCGATGACCTCCATCTGCTGCAGGAGTTCGCAGGGATCGGCGACCACCGCTTTCGTGGTCTTGCCGACGGAGACATAGGCCTTGGCCGGACCATCGGTGTCGTAGCCGCCCCTTTCCAGCAGGATGGGGTCGTACCTGGGGTCAAGCATCTGCACCATGCGGGACGGCATGTAGGTGCAAAGGGCTGCCTGGCGCAGGGCTGCTGCCTGCTCGCTCTCCCGATCGGCGACGATCGTGATCGTCAGCGGCGGATAGAAGACCAGGTCGACAGCGCGGCCGTAGCCGGCCACGTAGTAGCCGTACTCCTTGTAGTGGCGGGTGAACGCCTCCAGCGTACGGATCGCCTCGTCGTAGAACTCCGGACGGCGCGAAAGGTAGGAGAGCCGCACCAGGGCCTCTGCCATCACTGAGTTCTCGAGAATGCTGCGGTTTCGGCGGCGCATCGAGCCCTGGGTGGTGGTGTCGTAGAGGATATCGTAGAAGCCACCGTCCGGCGCACGCTGACGCTCCATGGCTTTCTCGGCGATCGCCTCCGCCGGCAGCAGGAGGTCAGCATTGCCGGTGTGTTGCGAGGCATCGATGAGAGCCCGGATCATGTAGGCCTGATCGGTCAGTAGACCGGGAAGGTGGTAGGTGCCGTCCCAGTAGTGGTAGACGGTGCCAGAACCGTCGTAGAGGTTCTCGAGCAGGAAGTTCAGGGCGCGGGTGGCTTGGTCGCGCAGGTCGGACCGCTCCAGGATGACGGACGCCTTCAGCAGCGACGAGATCGTCATCGCGTTCCAGTTGGTGTAGATCGTCCGGTCGATCTTTGGCCGGCCGCGTCTCTTGCGACCCTCGGCGCCGAGGACGTAGTAGTCGGGATCCGCATCCTGGCTGCCGCAGAACGCCTCGTTCTCCGGGTCCACCATGTAGTCCATGATCCATCGGACTATGCCCTCTGCGGTCCTGCGGTAGGCGTTCGTGCCGAAAAGCTGGTAGGCCTCCAGGTAGCAGCGCAGGCGTTGTGCGTTGGCATCCAGCACCTTTTCGAAGTTCGGATGCCGCCAGTCCGGTGTTCTGGAGAAACGGAAGAAACCGCCGTCAATGATGTCGTGGATGGACCCCTCCATCATCTTGTCGAGCGTGAGGGTGACGACTTCTTTCATCCTCTCGTCGTGGCGCTTCGCGACCATCACCAGGGCGAAGTCGATCGCTTCCGGATGGGGGAACTTCGACTTGTCACCCCAGCCGCCGTAACGGTGGTCGAACTTGTCATAGATTGCGTCGACCACGTCCTCGACGATCTGCTGGTCCAGCTGGAACTGGGATGTCGCCTTTGCCATGGCGGCGTTCTCGCGTTCCCAGAGCTCCTGGAGCCTCACGTGGATCTCGTCGCCGTGTTCCTTGTAGATGCCGACGACCCGCTCCAACCGCTTCGCCAGCTCCTCCGCTGTGAGGAAGCGGTCCTGGCCGATCAGCTCGCCCTCGGGCGTCAGGTACGCGATGGTCGGCCAGCCACCGGTGCCGTAGCGGTCGTTCACATCCGGGCGCCTCTCGGCATCAGCCTGGACGGCGATGAACTGGCTTTCGAGTATCTCGACGACGGTGGCATCGGCAAAGGTGGTTTGCAGCAGCTCCTTGCAGTGGGAGCACCACGGCGCGGTGATCAGCAGCAGCACCGGCCGGCGCTGCGCCGTGGCCTGCTCGAAGACCGCGGGATCAAAATCCTGCCAGTGGGGTGATGCCATGGATGCTGGTTAGCACCTTGCGGTGCCACGGGCCTAAGCTTACATCGGACGCCGGGGCCCACTGCTCAAGCCACAGATGCGAATACGCTGGACGGGCCATCAAGTGTCCACTCTTTGGGCCTAGAGCCTGCGGCTGCGGCCCCAGTCTTCGTCGGCCCCCGTTCCCTTGGCCTCCTGGGCCACCCCCGTCGGGTCCGTCGGCGTGAAGCGGACCCGAGGGGCGTCCGCCCACAGGTTCTCCAGGTCGTAGAAGGACCGGGTCTCGCCGCTAAAGATGTGTACCACCACGAGATCCAGGTCCAGAAGGACCCAGCCGCCTTCACCCTCCGTGCCTGCAGCGTTCAGCAGCTTCATCCCCTTGTCCTTGAGCGGGCCCTGCTTGACGGCGCCCTCCAGCTCCCGGGCGATGGCCAGGGCCTGTCGCGGATTCCTGGCGGTGGCGATCACGAAGTAGTCGGCGATCACCAAGGGCCCCGAGACGTCGAGAATGGCTAGATCTTTGCCCTGTTTCTCGTGGATCAGCTGGGCGATTGCGAGGGCGAAGTTCTTGGAGTCGATTGGTGTCGGTGGTGTCTCTGAGTTGTTCGGAGCCGGGATCCTACCAGGATCTCGGGACTAGTGGAACAGGGGCACAGCCAGCACGGCGGCGATTGACATGAGCTTGATCAGGATGTTGATGGAGGGTCCGGCGGTGTCCTTGAAGGGGTCGCCGACGGTGTCGCCGATGACCGTCGCCTTGTGCGTGCTGGAGCCCTTGCCACCGTGGGCACCCGCCTCCACGTACTTCTTCGCGTTGTCCCAGGCGCCCCCGGCGTTTGCCATGAACAGAGCCATCATCACACCGGCCCCCAGTGCGCCGGCCAGCAGACCCGCCACTGCGCCGGCTCC
>QJVU01000446.1 GCA_003235605.1 Planctomycetota bacterium
AGCCGCTGCCAGGCGGCAGCCAGGTCCGTGGCCGCGACCACCTCGACCCCGGCGGCCTGGAGCCGGGTCACTTTGTGGCCGGCGGCCTGCGGCTCTGCCAGCAACAGCGTGGGCGTCACGCCGGCGGTCTTGACCAACCTCGAGTCCAGCGCCAACTCGGCCCTGGGATCCACAACGATGCGGGTGGGGTGCGGCCCTCCCACGTGCCGCGCGTCCAGCATCGGGTCGTCCAGCTGCGCCGTACGGAAACCAACGACCACCCCGTCCACCCGCGACCGCAGCTGGTGGACACGGGTTCGGGACTCCCCACACGAGATCCAGCGGGCGTCGCCGGAGGACGCTGCAGTCTTGCCGTCCAGGCTCATTGCCCACTTGGCAATCGTCCACGGACGGGAAAGCTCCAGCCAGCGGGCGTAGGGTCGGTTGAGCTGCCCGCACTCGGCTGCGGCGATCGACAGCACCTGGATGCCAGCCTGGCGAAGGGCGGCCACGCCGGCGTCGAGGTGGCGGGGATCCGGATCCGGGGCACCCACGATCACGGTGCGGACACCGCTGTCCTTGATCCGCTCGGTGCATGGCGGCGTCTTCTTGCCTGCCGTCCCCCTGGGACTGCTGCACGGCTCCAGGGTGACCACCAGCGTGTCCGGCCGTGCCCCGCGCCCCTCGGCGTCGTCGAGCGCCATGACCTCCGCGTGGGGTCCACCCCAGTGGGAGTGGTAGCCCCGGCCCACGATCCTGCCCTGCTGAAGCACGACGGCACCCACCCGGGGGTTGGGCTCCACCTCGCCGCGCCCCTTGGCGGCGAGGGCCAGGGCCTCCCGCATCAGCCCCTCATGGATGGGGCTGCTCAAGGTGCTCACCGATCAACGAGTGGGCTGCCGCCACGGTGATCTGTACCGGCAGGTAGCGCCCGCGCAACTCCGCGGCCCCACGCCCCTTCGGGGTGTCGAAGTGCACGATCCGGTGGTGTGGGGTGCGGCCCGACAGCCGGCCTGCCACCCTGGGGCTCGGTCCCTCCACCAGGACTTCCTGGACGCTGCCGACCAGGCGGCGGTTGTATTCCATGGTGTGCCGCTCCTGGACCTCGAGCACGGCCTGGTTCCGCCGCGCCTTCACCTCTTCGGGCACGTCGTCGACCATTGCCTCCGCGGCCACCGTTCCCGGCCTCGGGGAGTACTTGAAGACGTAGCTCTGTGCAAACCGCACGCGCTCCATCAGGCGGATGGTCTCCTGCAGATCCTCCTCGGTCTCGCCGGGGAAACCCACGATCCAGTCGGAGTGCAGCTCCATGTGCGGCGCTGCCGCCATCAGTGCCTCCCAGCGCTCCAGGTACCTTTCCCTGGTATAGCCGCGGCGCATGGCCTTGAGCATCTTGTTGCTTCCGGACTGCGCCGGCAGGTGCAGGTAGGGCGAGATCTTCGCCAGTTCGGCAAGGACGCGGATCAGATCCCCGGACAGGAAGTTGGGATGCGAGGTGATGAACGCCAGCCGACGCAGTGACCGGATCTCGTGGAGCTCCCGCAGCAGGCGCGCCAAGGTCACGTCTTTGCCGAGGTCGCGACCATAGGCGTTTACCGTCTGCCCCAGCAGCGTGATCTCCGTAACGCCGTCGTCACAGAGCCGCCTCGCCTCCGCCACGATCGTCTCGATCGGCCGGCTGATCTCCTTGCCGCGGGTGGTCGGCACGATGCAATAGGCGCACGGCATGTTGCAGCCGCGCATCACGCTGACATAGGCCTGCGACCGATGGGGACGGACCTTCACGTTGCGCGTGATGGTGTCGCCGCTCACACCGTTGCCGACCAACACGGTGCTGCCTGCCCTGCCGTCGATCACCTTCCCCAGCTGCTGATGGATGTCGCCGAAGGCAGATGGCCCCACCACCAGGTCAACGTGAGGCATTCGGGCCCTGAGGTAGTGCCGGTGCGCCTCGGCCATGCAGCCCAGCACCCCCACGACCAGGTCCGGCTGGCGTCGCTTGCGAATCCGCAGCCGCCCCAGGCGACTCCAGACCCGGTCCTCGGCGTGCTGCCGCACCGAACACGTGTTGAGCAGCACGACGCTGGCTTCCGCCTCGCTGGCCGCGGGCTCGTAGCCGGCCTCGGAGAGACTTGCGTGGACCAACTCGGAGTCCAGCTTGTTCATCTGGCAGCCGTAGCTGTGCAGGTAGAACTTCCGCGGCAGACCGGTTCCGTGGTCCATGGGGGCGGGGATTGTATGCAGGACTACTTGCCGGGGAACAGCCCGCTGCGGATAGTCTCGGCATGTTCCAGAGCCCGCCTCTTCGAGCTCTGTCGCTTGCCCTGCCACCTCTCCTCTTGCTGTCCGGCGCTCAAGAGCCAGAGGGAAAAACCGCGCCGTTCCCCCGCAACGGCAAGTACTCCGGCATGTCGGAGTGCGTGGTCTGCCACGAGACCCAGGAAGGTGCCATCCGCAAGGGTCACCATGCCGCGGTGCTCGAGGACCCGAGCCTGCAGCAGTGCGAGTCATGCCACGGCCCCGGCAAGGCTCATTGCGCCGACGAAGACAACGCCACCGACCTCATCACCCATCCGCCATCCCTCGGCCGCCAGGGGCAGATCACGTTGTGCTCGCGCTGCCACCAGCAGCAGATTCGGGATCACGGCGGCGACCTGCCGGGCTTCTTTGCCGCGGGCAGGGTCTGCACCAGCTGCCACAAGGTCCATGAGGCCATTCCCGAGACTCCGCATCCAGACCTGCGGTTCTCCCGCCGAGCAGACACGGTCGTGGACGCGGCTGCGGTCGGCGCCGGGAAATGCGTCACCTGCCACCCGCTGCGGGACATCCTGCTCCAGCAGAGCCATCACCGCAGCCTCTCGTCCACCCTCACCGACTCGGGTTGCGAGACCTGCCACGGCAACGGCAGCCTGCACGTCGAGACCAACGGCCTCGGCCGCCTGATAACCAGGCCCGACAGGGCCCGCGACGGCATTGCAACCTGCCGTGGCTGCCACGAAGACGTGGACCCCAGGGACTTTCACTGGCGAGACCGCAGGAAACCGTTGCTCAGCGGCAACCTGACCTGCACCACGTGCCACCAGGTCCATCGGTCGGTGCTCGGGAACCTGGGGGGCCAGGCGACCGGACCCCTCGCCGAGCACGCCCCGCGCGAAGCCACCAATGGCGTCTGCATGAAGTGCCACCAGCCTGCCTTCGCGGTGATGGTGGGCACCATCCACGAAGCCATCTCGCGGGCCGACACGCCCCTGGAGAAAGGCTGCGGCGCCTGTCACGAAGGCGCCGACCAGCATGCTCGGAACGCCGGCCGCAAGCAAATGGTGGAGTCGTTGCACGGCAGCGACCGCGAGGCCCAGCTACGGACCTGTGGCAAGTGCCACAGCCGCGACGAGGCCATGCGCCACGTCAAGATCGGGTCCCATCACCGCCGTGGGGTCTCGTGCTTGTCCTGCCACTCGCCAGCAGCGGCGAAGGGCAGGGTGCGGGCGGACGCCGAGAAGAACTGCACGAGCTGCCACCAGGACGTCGCCGCCCAGTTCCGGATGCCCAACCACCACCCGGTCGACGTCCAAGCCAAGGACCCCGCCAAGCCGCGACTCAACGCGCACATGGGCTGCACGCACTGCCATGACCCGCATGCCGCCAGACCGAAGATCCGCGACCGCGTGTTGAAGTTCGAGACCTGCGTCAAGTGCCACAAGCGCTACCGGGGCCCGTACGTCTTCGAGCACCAGGCAGACCGCAGCCAGTACTGCGTGGTCTGTCACCTTCCCCACGGTTCCCCCAACAACCGGCTGCTGAAACAGCGGACCAGCCAGCAGAACTGCCTGCAGTGTCACGGCGACTTTCCGTCGTTCCATGACCAGACACCGGGAGCGGTGTTCACGAACTGCCTCAGGTGCCACACCGAGGTGCATGGCAGCAACCACAGCCGCTACCTGTTCCGCTGATGGTGGCGGCAAGCCTGCTGCTCGGCCTGCTCGGGCTGGCCCCGGCTCCACACTCGGGACCAGCGGGGTCCGGTGAGCCCCATCGGCCGGGAGCTGAGGCCGTGAGCTGCGCCCAGTGCCACTCACCCACCTACGAAGGGGTGCACCGCGGCGGCTGCACGCGCCTCCTGCTGCCTACCGCCGAGGAACGCGGTTTCGAGTGGGAGGCGCTGGTCCGCGCCGGTGTGCGCTTCCTCGATCAGAACGGTAGCCGCAACCGCTTCGACACCGACCTGAACCTGGACGGGGGCGCGCGCCTTGTCGACGCCGAGCTGAGCGGCCGTTTCCTGGACCCAAACCCCTACTTGAGCCGGTTCCGTTTCGAAGCCGGCAACATCGGCGACCCCTACGAGCGACTCCGCGGCGAGGTGGAGAGAGACGGCCTCTACCGCGGCGTCGCCGCCTACACGCGATCCGTCTACAAGTACCGAGCGACCGGCGACTTCCACCGGGTCGACCACCGGACCGAAGCAGCCAGCTACGACCTGGAGCTTCCCCTGGGCAACGACTGGACGGTGTTCGGCAGCTTCTCCCGCGGTAGCGATGACGGTTTCTGGCTCACGAACCGGATCGGCAACCGCAACATCACGCCGCTGACCAGCATCGAAGGCGTGAGCTCGCCACGCAGCGTCCACGTCGACACCGCCGAGGCTGGTTTCACCGGCGCCATCGACCGCACCCGCTTCACGCTGGCCGTGGACTACCTCGGCCAGGACGAGGACAACCGCTGGCTCTACTCGCAACCCGCCACCGCCAACCCTGTGTTCACGGAGAGCGAGGACTTCACCTCCGACACGACGCTGCGCGGGCCCGGTGGACGCCTCAGCGTGGCCCAGAGCTTCGAGGGCGTGGAGCTGGCGGCCAACGTCAGGGTAATGGACCTCGAGCGGCGGATCATCGGCAGTGGGTTGGTGACGGGCTACGACACGGACGAGTTCAACACCACCACTACCTCGTACAGCACCGGCGACGCGCAGACATGGATCGTGGACGGCACCGCGGTGATCGAGCTGTCGGACACCCTGACCCTCAACGGCGACTTCCGCTACGTCGACTACGAGGAGAACATGCGCATCAACCAGAACGACTTCACGCTCTATCCCAATAGCGGGACCACGATCAGCGTGGACACCGTCCTGGACCAGCACACCACCCAGAGGGTGTGGGACCTGAGCTTCGCCTTCGACTGGCAGGTCGTCGAGAGCCTGTTGCTCACTGCCGGCTACGGTTGGGCCGAGGAACACCTCAAGGTCCCCGATCTGGAGCCCGGGGACAACGACTTCCGCAAGGGCCTGATCAAGACCGATGGCGTCGTGGGCGGCTTCGACTGGCGGCCTGACGAGCGCTGGACGGTGCGCTTCGAAGGGCGTGATTTCGGCAACAGCGGTGTCCAGGTCACC
The DNA here is from genome assembly GCA_003235605.1 of Planctomycetota bacterium. The sequence goes on from QJVU01000446.1 coordinate 5,369, forward strand.
CCCCTGAACCAGGACCGCAAGCGCATGCTTCACACCCGGGTGCGCTACAACCGCGGTGCCTTCTGGAGCGAGACCAGCTACAAGTACCAACGGGCCCGAAACCACGTCTCCGACCACCGGGACGAAACCAACGTCGTCACGTTCACCACCGGGCTGCAGCCGCGGGACGACCTGGACCTCTACCTGAGCTTCGTCCACAGCGACTACGACAACCGCACGCTAACCAACTTCTACTTCGATCCGGATCCGAACCCCAGGCCGACGATCGTGGGCTATCGGGGCGACACGAGCACCTACTTCCTGGGCGCTACCCTCAAGCCCAGCGCGGACGTGACGTGGCGCGCCGACGCCAGCTTCACCGACGTCAACGGCTCCTTTGAGGTGGACATGGTGGACTGGCGCGTGGACTTGCGGGTGCGGGTCACCAGCCAGGGATCTGCCGGCATCGAGGTCCGCCAGGTGGACTACGAAGAGAGCGGTGGCGGTGACAACTACGATGCGGTGATGGCGTTCGTCTACTGGCGCCAGGAGTTGGGCGGGTAGAACCTCACCGGGCGGGTCGCCGTCTGGGGTCCGCCAGCAGCACCGCGCCCGGCTCGACGGCTGTCGGCATGGCGTTGGCGGGCATCTCGCCCGGGAACGGCTTCCTGCCTTGGTGCAGAGGCACCCAGCTCAACGCCAGCAGCAATACGCCCAGGGGCACCACCACCAGTTCCAACAACACATACGCCACAGCAAGGCGTATCGTCGTCGCAGGTCGCGCTGTGGGTGACATCGGACCGGAGGCAGGGCTCGTCGCGGGGAGGTGCTGGCGAAGGCAAGAGGGGTCGGCGCCAGCCACCACCCAGTGTAGGCCGGACTGGCGCCGCTGCCAGGGGGTCGGCTACTTGTCCAGCTTGTTCAGCAGCGGGTGGGGTGACTCGGGACCGACCGGGTAGATGTAGCCCTCGGCGTCCGCGCCCTGCGGATAGCCATGCTGGATCAGATCCGGGTCCTTGTTCAGCCTGCGCACCGCCCCGTCGCTCATCAGCACCATGATGGTGCCGTCTTCATAGTGGGCGATGCCCTCGTTGTCGCTGGCCATCCAGGCTTCCTCCGACCGATCCATGCCCTTCTTGTGGTCCCGGGCGCGGCCGGCGTAGTGGGTGTCCTCGCTGGTGATGTCCTCGAGGCGGGGCCAGACATCCTTGAGCTCCATGTCCTCCTTCAGCTCCCGCCACCGGGGGTCGTTTCCACGGATCGTGGGGGAGAAGTAGCGGTCGATGCTCTCCTTGGTGTGAGGAACCCTCTCGCGGACCCATGGGTCGAGGATGAACTGGCAACCCCCGCCGCGGGGAAGGTACTTGTAGCTGGTCTCGTAGGCCTTGAAGCCCTGGTAGTGCCACCGCAGGTTGGCAGCATCCACGGTCTTGTTGGCTTCCGTCTTGCCGGCAGCCAGCATCGGTAGCAGTGCCACTACCAGCAGGGAGAGGATGGACATCACCACCAGCAGCTCAATGAGGGTGAAGCCGGCGCGGTAGTTCTTCATGCGGGACGTCTTGGGGTCTTTGTTGAGGGGCTCGTGGGCTCGCAGCCACGAGGGCCCAAGCCGTCCCTCAGTCTAGCCCCGTGGCATTCGCGGGGAACCCCCCAATTCCCCAGAGGACCCGGCCTCCCCTTGGGGGCGCGGACCGGACGACGACGGCCGGCTACTTCTTGCTCTCGTTGGCGGGCTCCTGCGGGGTCTGCTCCTTGCCGCTGGTCCCGTCGAGCTTGATCTCTTCGAAGTCCGGCAGATCCTTGAAGGGATCGTTGGCGGAGTTGTCGTTGTTCTTGGGCTTGTTCTCCGGCCCCGGCGGGAACCCCACTTCCGGCCCCGGCGGTGCGGGCGGAACCATGGGCGCCGGCGGCACCTGTGGCGACGGCGGCACCGGCCCCTGGGCAGGCGGCTGTCCGGGCGTTCCCAGGCCATTGTCCATGGCGTACTTCTTGGCGAACCAGGGGTCCCCGCTCTGCTCCCCCCACCACTGCCACCAGGCCAGCACGGCCTTCTTGCGCTGGGTCTCGGACTCGCTCAGGTGGTCATAGCCGAAGTCCCTCTGGGTGGCGTCCTTCAGCGCCATGTGGCAGTTGTAGCGCACCGGCAACAGGGGCGAATCCAGACCCGAAATCAGCGTGGGGACCTCCTTCAGGTCCCCCAGTGTGACGAGTGCGCGAGCCACCTCGAGGCGCACCGACTCGTGGGGATCGTGGACCAGCTCCCGCAGGTATGGGATTACCCTCCGGTCACGGATCCGGGAGAGGACCCATGCACAGCTGGAGCGCACCTTGGGCTCGCTGTTGTGGAGGCCGCGCAGCAGGGCGGGAATCGCCTGATCGCCCGCCTTGCTGGAGAGCCACAGCAGGTTGTCCAGGAGCTCCTGCCGGTGCTGGTAGGAGATCTGATCCACCCGGTTGTTGATCTCCTTGGCCATGAGCGCGTTGGGCTCGACGAAGCCACTGCCGGACGTGACGGTCCCACATCCGGCGAGCGGCATCCACGGCACGAGCAACAGGAGCGACAGGAGCGACAGTTTCGCGGCTGGTGTAGCTGGACGCCTCATGGTTCTTGGTGCCTCTGGTGGCGGCTGAAGGAACCCGCGCCCGTTCCTGTTGGGCCGGGGATGTCGGTGCTATCGACGCATCCCGGTCGCGTTCTTTAGCTGGTACCCGCCCCCAGGGTTTTGAAGGTCCGGGTGGTGGACCTAGAATGGGCCTCTTGGGGGGGGCAAGCCAATCCAAGCCACCCCACCCGTTCTGTGGAGGGAACATGAACAAGGCTGAGTTGATCGAGGCGGTGCAAAAGCGCCTGGGTGACACCTGCTCCCGGGCTCACGCCGAGCGCTGCGTGAACAGCGTCCTGGAGGCCATCGCCGACGGCCTGGAGCAGGACAACACCGTGCAGTTGGTGGGGTTCGGCACGTTCGAGGTGCGGCGGCGGAAGGCCAGGGTCGGCCTGAACCCCCAGACCCGGGAGCCGATGCAGATCGCCGCCAGCAAGACCGTGGGCTTCCGCCCCGGCAACAAGCTGAAAGACGCCATCTAGGACCCGGAGTCCGGGGTCCGGTCGATCCAGCCCCCGCCGAGCACCAGGTCTCCGCGGTAGAAGACGGCGGCCTGGCCCGGGCTGATCGCGGCCACGGGCCGCTGGAACCGGATGCGCACCACCGACGGGTCCTGGGCGTCCACCCGGATCTCTGCGGCTGCCGCTGCGCTCCGTGCCCGCACCTTCACTTCCGCCGAGAGGCTGGCACCCGGCTCGGGCTCTGGATCCAGGAGCCAGTTGACGCTGCGCACCAGGGCCCGGTCCTCGAGCAGCCCGGCTCCGTCGCAGAGCACGACCACACCGGTATCGCCGTGGATCTCCTTCACGTAGCGGGGCTTGCCCAAGGCCGGCAGTCCCCGGCGCTGACCCACGGTGAACGCCCCCACGCCCTGGTGGCGGCCGACCACGTTGCCGTCCTCATCCAGGAACACGCCCGCCTTGCCAGCGCCACCGCGGCTGCGCACGACATCTCGGTAGTCACCGGAAGTCACGAAGCAGATCTCCATGGACTCGGCCTTGTCGGCAGTGGCCAACCCCGCGACCGCGGCTCGCCGCCGCACCTCGGTCTTGGTGAGACTCCCGAGGGGAAACCACACCCGACCATCACGCAGGGCTGCGCGGTCAATGCCGAAGAGATAGTAGGTCTGGTCCTTGTCGGCGTCTGTGGATCTCAGGAGGCAGCCGCCTTCCACCCTGGCGTAGTGGCCGGTGGCGACCGCATCCGCACCCAAAGCCTCCACAAGGGAGAACAGGTGGCCGAACTTGAGATCCTGGTTGCAGAGCACGCACGGGTTCGGGGTGCGGCCGCGCCGATACTCGGCGGCGAAGTGCTCTATCAGCCGGCTGAACTCCGGGGCGTAGTCGATGGCGTAGAACGGCGCCCCGAGCCGCTCGGCCACGGACCTGGCGTCCCGGGCATCGGCCGCCGAACAGCAGCTCCTGGAGGTCGGGCTCGGGGCGCCAGCGAGACCCCGGTCCGTGACACCGTTCCGCATGAACACGCCCACGACCTCGTGGCCGGCCTCCTGCAGCAGGAGCGCCGCCACGCTGCTGTCGACGCCACCGGACATCGCCACCAGAACACGGGACCTGGACATGGGGGTAGACTTTCGCACCGTGAAGGCACCGCAATCAAGGCCCGGGGAGCAGGGTAGACCGGAGACAGGGGCGGACGCAGAAGCGGGCACCCGCGGCGAGCGAGAACGGGAGCAGCAGCGGGACACCGTGGCCGGGTTCTGGAACGCCCGCCACCAGGACCCGGTCGCCGACGCCCACGACAACTTCCTGGCCCACCCCCTGGTCCAGACCTACCTCTCCCTGAAGGCGTTCGGCAGCAGCCTGGGACACCTGGATGCCGCCATCCACGCGATCCGTGCCCGCACCCGGCCCGGCTCCTGGATGCTCTCCCTGGGTTGCGGCCGGGCCACCAAGGAACAGGCCATCGCCCGCGCCCTCCCCGACCGGCGGCTGCTGGCCATCGACATCGCCGCCGACGCCATCGCGCTGGCCCAGGAGGAGGCCACGCGGACCGGCCTCGACAACCTGGAGCTGCGTCTCGGGGACTTCAACCACCTCGAGGAGCTGGACCTGCCGCCGGGATCCCTCGACGTGGTGCTGGGACTCGGCGCCATCCATCACGTGGACAACCTCGAGGGGTTGTGGGCCACGGCCCGGCGGGTGTTGAGCCCGGATGGCGTGGTCCTGGCCCAGGAGTACATCGGCCCCAACCGTTTCCAGTGGACGGAGGCGCAGATGGCGGCTGGTACCAGGGCCCTGGAGGAACTGGTCCCGGAGGAGCACAAGCCCCACCACCAGCGGGTGGAGCGGATCCCGGCGGCGGAGATCGCCCGCATCGATCCCTCGGAGGCGGTGCGCTCCGAGGAGATCCTCACGACCGCTGAAGGCTGCGGCCTCCTCACGGAGGCCTATGCTGGGGCGGGCTGTAGCCTCCTGCAGCCGGTGCTGATGAACCAGGTGCAGAC
>QJVU01000661.1 GCA_003235605.1 Planctomycetota bacterium
TCGTAGGCCTCCGCCTGGGTGCGGTGGGCGCTGGCCAGGGTCTTCTTCAGGGACTCGTACTGGTTGTAGAGTGCCTTGCCGGCGGCGCCGGACCCGGTGTCCGTCAAGGGGTAGACGAACCCCTCCTTGGGGCCCCAGCTCTTGCCCAGCTTCACCTCTCCCAGGGCCTCGTGGGCACCCTCGTGCTCCGGGTTGTAGAGCTTGAGGAGCTGCAGCCAGATCAGGCGCGCCTGACGGGGAAAGCCCTTCTTGAAGGCGCTCTTGGCGAAGCTGTGCAGGCGGTCGGCCTGCTGCTCGTTGAACTTGTTCTCGTCGGTCTGGGCGAGCAGCGGTGCGGCACCAAGGAGCGCCAGGGCCGCCAGGGAGAGGAGGGGATTCCGATTCATCGTGTCAGGGGGTGGTGGTCTACTCGAACGCGGAGGCCTGCAGCATACCCGCGGAATCCGGGTCTGCGAACCATCCAGGGATCAAGCCTCGGGCCCCGCTAGGTCTCGAGCCCGAGGTGGTCCAGCTTGGGGCGGATCACGAGGCGGCAGTAAGGCTGGTTGCGGTGGCCCTGGTAGTAGCCCTGGTGGTATTCCTCGGCCGGGAAGAAAGGACCCGCGGGGACGATCTCGGTCACGATGGGATCTTCGAACGTGCGGCTCTCCTCGAGCGCCCTCTTGGAGTCTTCGGCGGACCTCCGCTGGGCCTCGTCGTGGTAGAAAACCACCGATCGATACTGGGTGCCCACATCGCCCCCCTGGCGGTTCAGGGTGGTGGGGTCGTGCAGGCGCCAGAAACAGCTCAACAGCTCCGCATAGGAGATCTTCTCGGGATCAAAGGTCACCTGTACGACCTCGGCGTGGCCGGTTCGGCCGGTACAGACTTCTTCGTAGCTGGGGTTCTGGACGCTGCCGCCCATGTATCCCGAGGTGACGTCGAGGACCCCTTCCAGCTGCTCCAGCACTGCCTCCACGCACCAGAAGCAGCCGGCGCCGAAGGTCGCTTTCTGGGTCTGGGTCTCTTCGGTCATGGGTGCGGGGGATCATACCACCGCCTTCCAGATTCACGTGTGAGCCGGCCCGGCAGGTCTACTGCGAGGTCACCGGCTCGTCGGCGGTGACCGTCTCCGTGACCTTGGCGATCACGGCCTCGACTGGCAGCGTGCGCAGGCAGAGGGCACCCTTCCGGTAGGTGTTCCAGATCGGCTCCCGGGTGCACGCGGTGAAGCACCCGGCACAATCCCTGTACTTCGGGTTGTGCACCACGTGCAGGTTTTGGAAGCCGAGGTGCTTGGGATAGGGGAAGAAGTAGCCCAGGTTGCTGCTGTGGGCAACGACAACGGTCGGGCGGCCCAGGCACGCGGCGATGTGGGTCAGACCGGAATCGACGCCGAGGAAGCTCCGTGCCTCCTGGATCAGCTGGATCGACTCCGCCAGGCTGGTCTCGCCGCAGAGGATCTGCACGTTCTCCAGGTCCAGAGCTTCGGCCTTGGCAGTGTCCCGATCCCCGCCCAGGAGCACGAAGGTCTGCTCCGGAAACGCCTCGAACACATGGCGCCAGTGGCCCAGGGGGTAGTCCTTCTTGCGGTTGTTGCTGACGGGCTGGCATGCCACGTAGCGGCCCGGCTCCAGACCGAAGCTCCGCGGCAGGTTCGGGTTCGTTGGCGCCTCGATCACCGGTCGAGCGTCCTTGGCGTGGAGGTGCTCGCCGATTCCACACACCTGCACGACTGCGGCAATGTAGTGCACGTGGTCCCGGAGTACATGGAGGCGGTCGGGGTCGTCCTTGGTCTTCTTCAGAGAGCTGATCACGACGGCGCTCTTTGGCCAGGTCCGTGACGGTGCCACGCCTTGAGGATCGGCGTAGCCCTCGTAGACGAACTTGCGCTGGATCGGCAGCAGGTCGATCAACTCGGTGAAGTAGGTGGCGCCGCCGTTGAAGAGGTGGATGTCGGCGATGGCCAGCTCGTAGTCGTCCCACACGGCGTCCAGGAACTGCCGCCGGTAGCGCTCGTCCTTCACCCAGGCCTGCGGCGAGAACGGCAGGAAGTGGTCCACATGATCCACGACCAGGTCCTCGACTTCGTCCCGGCCGATCATCACCACCGGCCGGCCGAAGAGGCGCTTCAGGTGGCGGCTCACCGCCGTACCGATGGCAGTATCCCCGATGCGGCCCCAGGTCAGGTACAACAGGGGCCGATCGTAGGTCTGGGGTCGCGGCAGGTGGCTACGGGCCCAATGCCAGAACCGTCTGCTTCGATACCTTGGCCAGCAATTGCTCAGGCGCCAGTAGAGCGTGTACAGAAAACGGTTCCAGCGACCCCAAAAACGCGCTGGTTTGCCCGATCCCATCTCCGATCTATCGGCGGCGCGGCCGATAAGGTTGATATCGGTTGATATCGGAGCCAGCGGGGGGCCAGAGATCCGCATCCTCTTCGTCAGCGATTCGATCCGTGAGCCCGCCACGGGGGTCGGGCGCGTGGCCCTCACCCTCATGCGTGGCCTGGTGGCGCAGGGCCACGACGTGATTCCGCTGGACTGGTGTCACAACCCCCTTGCCGCGGGGGTCGCGGGGCGTTGTGAGGTGCTTCCGCTGCCCCGGCCGACCTCCCTGGCGTGGGCCCGCACCCCCCGTTGGCACTTCTCCCTCCTCCGTCGCCTGGCACGTCGGGACATCCACCACGATGTCCTGCTGAACCCCACCGGCTATCCGAATGTCCGTGGCCACCATCCCCGACTGGCCCTCGTCGTGCACGACCTGCACATGCTCCGGCCGGGGTTCTACCGCGCTTTCAAGAGCAGCTGGTTCCGCCTGTTCTATCGCCGGGGCCTGCTTGGGGCCCGGCTCCTCGTCTGCGTCTCCCACCACTCGCGCTCCGAACTGTTGCGTCGTTACCCCTTCGACCCCGCGCGCTGCGTAGTGGTGCACAACGCCCTGGACCCCGCATTTGCCGCCAGCGTTGCGGACTCCCCGGATCCAGATCCGCAATCACGGGAGCCGTACTTCCTGATGGTGGGAACCGTCGAGGGGCGCAAGAACGTCGTGCGCCTGGCGGAAGCGTTCGCGCGCTGCCGTGAGGCCGGAGTAGTGGGGAGATTGGTCGTGGCGGGGCGGATGGGCCACGGCAGCGAGGCCTTTCTGCGCCGGATCAAGGCCCCGGACCTGGCGGGCGCGGTGGAGGTCCTGGGCGGCATCGGAGACCAGGACCTGCGTCGCCTCT
>QJVU01000207.1 GCA_003235605.1 Planctomycetota bacterium
GCCCTGGCTGCTGCGGATCGCGGGCAACACCAGCCGGGACATGGCCCGGCGCCGCCGCGCCTCCAGCCTGCCCGGTGTCCGGGAGCAGCACGGTCAATCCGCCCTGGAGCTCCTGGAGGACTCCCGTCTGAGCCGCAGCCGTCACCAGGACCTCACGGGCCAGGCGGTGCGCCAGGAGATCGAGCGGATGAGTGAACGCATCCGGCTGCCCTTGGAGCTCCGCTACCTGAATGGGCTTACCAATGTGGAGATCGCCCAGGTGATGGGGATCTCCCTGTCGAGCGTGAAGCAGCGCCTGGCGCGGGGCAAGGACCTGCTCCAGAGCCGGCTGCAGGGCGTGGTGAACTCATGAGCCCGGGGGAACGCGACCTTCCCGGTGGCCTGCAGCCGCGGTCTGCGGAGGATGCCCGGCGGTACCCAGCCCGCAGCGAGCAATGTCGCGCCGTGCGCGGCATGCTCCGGGACCATGCGGACGGGGACCTGCCGTCGCTGCTGCAGGAGCGGGTGGAGGATCATGTTCATGGCTGCCGGGACTGCGGCCTGGCACTGTCGCGGGCAGAGCTGGAAGTGCTGCGCCTGAGGGAAGCGTATGCACAGGCGGACTCGCGACGGCTCACGCCCTCCGAGGAATTCACTGCGACCGTGATGGCCCGGGCCCGGGCGGAGCTGCGGCGCAGTGAGCGAGAGCGGCGCGAGGACAGCCGGCCCACGGAGGGTTTCACCAGCAAGGTGATGCGCAGTGTGAAGCGCCAGGTGGAGCGGGAAACGCGGCGCACGGAGGAGGACCGACGCGGCCGGCAGCGACGCAAGGTGCTGCTGGCCGCGGCGGTGTTGCCGTTGCTGGCGGCCCTGGTGGTGTACGCGCCGGGCGGTCGCGCCACCCACGTCCGGGTTGTGGCGGCAGCGGATGCCTGGCTGGTCACCGCCAGCGGCGAGGATCCGTTGCCCGAGGGCCGGGAGCTGCCCGATGGCGCCAAGGTGCGCACCGGGGGCGAGGGCCTGTTGGAGCTGGCGCTGCCCGCGCCACGAGAGCGCGGCGCCGGCAGCCGGCTGCACCTGGAGGCGGACACGAACCTGTCCCTCGGGAGCGACGGGATCCTGCACCTCGAGCAAGGGCGGCTTGCCCTGGCCAGCGGGGGCGGCCTGGACCTGCACCTTGCGGACGGCACCAAGGTCGTCGTGAGCAACGGCAGGTCCCGCGTGGAGGCCCTCTACTACCACCCGTTCGATCAGGACCTGATGCAGGTGCCTGATCTGCAGGTCCGTCTGGTGGTGGAAGCGGGCTCGGCCCAGGTCTGGCGCGGGGGGGAAGGCACAGAGGTTCTCGAGGGTCGGGTGGCCTACTTCACCAGCCGAACCCCGGTGCGCCAGGACCAAGCCGTGACCGAGGACCTGCTGTTGGCTTCGGCAAGGGCCCGCGACCTCGCCCGTCGTCTGGCGTCGGCAGCGCGTCAGCCGCCGGCGGTGGAGGAGACCTGGCTGGGCCGCCTCGTGCACCCGGTCACCCGTCAGCCCGTGACCGCCGTGGTCTCGCTGCGCAGCCACCTGGGCACGACGACCGTCAGCGCAGACCCCCAGGGGCGGTTCCGGGCCCCGGACATGCCCGAGTTGCTCGACCAGTTCGTGGTGGTCATGGCCCGCACCGAGGATCCGAGCCTGGGTACGTTGAGCCATGGACCCAAGGTCCTCGCTCTGGCGGGGGTGGCGGCGGGAGAGGCGCCGGCCGAGCTCTTGCTGGTCCCGGATCGACGGCTGAGCGGTCGGCTCCTGGACCAGGACAACCGGCCCGTGCCAGGGGCTCGCCTGCTGCCGGCGTTGGTGGACGAGGCCCTGGGCTTGGTGGAGCCGCTGGCGCACCTGGCGGTGGAACCCGGGGCGGACGGCCGATTCGTGGTTTCGGGCCTGCCGGCGATGCTGCCTCCCCAAGTGTCCCTCGTCCTGGTTGCGCTCGGTGGGGATGGGGCTCCCCGGATCTGCTTCAGCAGCCAGGGCCACGACGCCATGGGGGATGCGGCCCTGCACCTGAGCCTGGGACGCTCGGGTCCGTTGCGCCTCGCAGGCCTTCCCCACGGGGGCGACCTGGAGGTCTTGCAGGAGGTCGTGGGCCTGCCGCGTAGCAGGCTGTTCGGCCGGCGGCGGGTGACGGCGAGCCCCTTGGGAGAAGTCGAGCTGACGGACGGCGCCGGTGCCCGGCTCTGGCTGTTGCACCAGGACAAGGCGCCCCAGGCGCTGTTGCCGGGGCCGGACGGCAGCCTGCGCCCTGCGCCGGACCTTGCCGCGCCAGCTGCTCTCGCGGCGGTCCGTGCCGGCAACGGTCCGTGGTTCTTCCGAGGCGGCGGCCAGGCTCAGCGGTTCCTCCAGGTGGCTGAGGTGCCGGTCCAGGGCAGCGCAGGCCACGTCTCCGTTCATCAGGACGGTACCTCGCTGCCGGCTCGAGCTGGAGCCATGGTGTTCCTGGCCGAAGAGGGTGGTTCCGAGACCGTGTTCCTCGGGATCTGTTCCGGCGAGCCCCTGGCGTTTGCTGTACCGGCCGGCGGCTACTCCCTCGCCGCCATCGACGAGGAGAGCCTGGGGTACCTGCGGGTGTTGCCGGGGACGGACCCGAACCTGACCATCCCGGTGCACCGGACGCGGTCGTTGACACTGCCGGAGGAACTGTTGGATCGCGGTCGGAGAGGCGGCGGCATCCTCCATCTGCGCTGCAAGGTCGAGGGGCGGCGGATGTACCTGACACGGCAGTTGCCGCCCACCGGCGGCGAGGTGCGAGACCTGCCGCCCGGAGACTGTGAGATCCGGTTCCCGGACGGGGGCACCGTCCGTCGCCAGGTGCGCTGAGCTACTTCCCCCTCCGGATGTGCTCCGGGAACAGCAGGCGCTCCAGCCCGGGCAGGGCCGTGAGCACGACTTCGCCCACGATCTGCAGGCTCTGGGGGGAAAGGTGCTCCAGCGTGTCGTGAGCCGTGTGCCACTGTGGGTTGTCGTAAATGTCGATCAGGTCGATCGCGGGGATCCGATCGTCCAGGAACGGAATGTGGTCGTCCGTCACCGCGTGGCGATGCTGGAAGAAGTAACGCTCGTGTCCACAGGCCTTGGCCGCCGCGCGAAAGATGCCGTGGAGCCGCCGGTCGGAGTTGGTCTCGTCGTCGATCTGCAGGTCCTTGGCACCCACCATGTCCAGAAGCACCATGCCGCGGATGCGCGGTCCACCGCCGAGGTCCAGCAGTTGCTGTTGGTAGCGGCGGAGAAACCTGCGGGAGCCGAACAGCGCTCGGTTCAGGTCCCACTTGAACGGGATGCTCTCTTCGCCGTCGAAGAACACCAGCTGGAACGTGGCCACGTTCTTGCGGTTGCGGAGCTCCTTGGCGAGGGCCAGGAGCAACCCGACGCCGCTGCCGGAGTCGTTCGCGCCCACGAAGTCGAAGTTGTTCGCTGGGTCTTCATGGCCGGCGCAGCACTTGGTGTCGTGGTGGCAGGCGATGACGACGCGGTCCTTGCTCTGGCCGGGGAACGTGACCCAGATGTTCTCGAAGGTGATGTTCTCGATGGCGTGGACCCAGCGGTCTCGCTCCGGAGTCAGTCCCAGCTTCCGGAGCTCCTGCTTGATGTAGGCGACCGCCTGATACCAGCCCGGAGAGCCCGTGTGGCGGGGACCGAAAGCCACCAGCCGCGCAACATGGTCGTAGGCCCTCTGGCCGATCTGCTTGGAGGCGGCCGCGGCTTGCAGCTGGTGGTCCGGAGGGATGCCGCGCTGCCAACAGCCGGTAACGGTGCTGGCCATGGCCAGCAGGGGGAGCAGCATCGTGGTGGAGTCCAGGATGCGCATCACCTCTTGTCAGCGTAGAACCTCTGTTCGATCATCGGCAGCGCTGCCCAGACCAGGTCGCCCGCAAACTGCAGGCCCTCGGCGGACAGCTTGTCGAAGGTGTCGTGCTGGGTGTGCCACCATGCGGCAAAGTCGGGATGGGGGGGCTTGCCGTCATCGTCAGGACCCCGGTAGTGGAGGTCGATCAGGTCGATGCACTTCACCTGCTGCACGATGAACGGTTTGTGGTCGTCCACCATGGACGACTCGGTCTTGAACATGCGGCTGCTCTCTCCCAACTGCCTGCCCGCCTCGGCAAAGATCTCGATCAGCTCGGGGTTGGACGCGAGGTCACGGTCGATCTTGTAGTCGCTGGCGCCCACCAGGTCGAGAAGCACCAGTACCCGCATGCGCTTGCTGAGGCCGCCGGGGAACCGCTCCTTGTCCTGCGCCATCTTCTTGACGAAATGACGGCTGCCGAACAACGCCCGCTCGTCATTCCACTTGAAGTCCAGGGACTCCTCGCCATCGAACCACACCAGCCAGATGTTGGGCACGTTGTTGCGTTCCTTCAGGACGCGGGCCAGCTCGATGAGCAGCCCGGAGGAGCCAGCACCGTCGACGGCACCGATGAACTCGAAGTTGTGCTGCTGGTTGGGGTGACCCATGCAGAGCTTGGAGTCATAGTGGGAGCCGATGACCAGGATCGGTGCGGTCTTGGGCTCCTGGTTCTTGGTGGGGATCTCGACCCAGATGTTGCGGAACGGCAGCTTCAGCCGCGGGTCACGATCCTGCGGATGCACGAAGACCTGCTCCTGCGGCTTCAACCCCATGTCCGCGAGCTGTCCCTTGATGTAGTTGCCCACGTCCACGAGTGCAGGGGAGCCCGGCGGCCGCGGGCTCTTCTCGCAGATGGCCCCGGCGTGCTGCAGCGCCTTGGAGCCATTCACGGGCGACGTCGCAGCCCGGCCGCCGCAGCCCCGCACCGTGACACCGCCTGCAACTATCAGCGCCAGAGAGACTATTAGCAGCATCCGGGCCCGCAGGTTCATGGGGGCAAGCCTAACCGAAGCTGCGGTTTGAAGGACCCTCAAACACCCGCGCACTGTTCATCTGCGGGACTTGAGGCGGTATGTTGAATGGCCGATAGGAAGAGAGGGTCCGACAAGGGCCCCCCCCCACAATCCCCCTCAGGGAGGGACGCATGGCGAGATCCACCGACATCCTGGGACTGGTGAGAGAATCCCTCGACCAGGGCAAGTATCGCGATGAGCACTGGGAAGGTTCTTTCGAGGACTATCTCGGCCTGGTCAGCGACAACCCCTTGATCGTGCGCACGGCCTACCAGCGGGTCTACGACATGGTGCTGAGCCACGGCGTCCAGGAGGTGGAGCACGACAAGACCAAGCTCGTGCACTACAAGTTCTTCGAGGACTTGGAGGACGAGGGCATCGACGGCCTGTTCGGCCTGGACCGGTCGCTGACGAACCTGATGAACACCTTCAAGGCCGCAGCCCACGGCTACGGTCCGGACCGGCGGGTGCTGCTGCTGCACGGCCCCGTGGGTTCCTCGAAGTCGACCATCGTGAGGCTGCTGAAGAAGGGGCTGGAGAGGTACTCCCGCCGCCCGGAAGGCGCCCTCTACACCTTTGGCTGGAAGATCGACGGCGAGGTGGTGCCGTCGCCCATGAACGAGGAGCCGCTGCTGCTGATCCCGAGCGTGGCGCGGCAGAAGATCCTCGAGCAGCTCAACAAGAAGCTGCGGACCACCTACAGGCTCTCCCTGGATTTGAACCTGTCGCCGGTGTCCCGCTACTACGTGGACCACTTCCTCAAGCAGTACGACGGCGACCTGGAGAAGGTTCTGGAGCACGTCCAGGTACGCAGGCTGCTGATATCCGAGGACGATCGTGTCGGGATCGGCACGTTCCAGCCGAAGGACGAGAAGAACCAGGATTCCACTGAGCTGACCGGTGACGTCAACTACCGGAAGATCGCCGAGCTGGGCACCGACTCTGACCCGCGCGCGTTCAACTTCGACGGCGAGTTCTGCATTGCCAACCGCGGAATCATCGAGTTCGTGGAGGTGTTGAAGCTGGACGTGGCGTTCCTCTACGACCTGCTTACGGCGAGCCAGGAACACAAGATCAAGCCCAAGAAGTTCGCACAAACCGATATCGACCAGGTGATCATCGGACACACCAACGAGCCCGAGTACAACCGCCTGCAGAACAACGAGCTGATGGAGGCGTTCCGGGACCGCACCATCAAGATCGACATTCCCTACAACCTCAGGTTGCAGGACGAGATCAAGATCTACGAGAAGACGTTCAACAAGCGCACCGTGCCCGGCAAGCACATCGCGCCCCACACGATCTCCACCGCGGCGATGTGGGCGATCATGACACGGCTCCAGGAACCCAAGAAGGCCAACCTGAGCCTGCTGCAGAAGCTCAAGCTGTACAACGGCAAGACGCTCCCCGGCTACACGAAGGAGAACATCAAGGAGTTGCGCGAGGAAGCACCCGGTGAGGGCATGAACGGCATCAGCCCGCGTTACATCCAGGACAAGATCAGCAACACGCTGGTCAAGGACATCCCGTGCATCAACCCGTTCATGGTGATGAACGAGCTCGAAGAAGGGCTCGACCACCATTCCCTCATCAGCGATCCGGAGATCAAGAAAGCCTATCGGGATCTGCTGTTGGTGGTGCGGCAGGAGTACGAGGACGTCATCAAGAACGAGGTCCAACGCGCGATCTCCGCCGACGAGGAGGCGATCTCCCGCCTGTGCGGCAACTACATCGACAACATCAAGGCCTATACCCAGAAGGAGAAGGTGAAGAACCCGTACACCGGCAGGGACGAGGAACCGGACGAGCGGATGATGCGCTCCATCGAGGAGAAGATCGACATCCCCGAGACCCGCAAGGACGACTTCCGCCGCGAGATCATGAACTACATTGGCGCGCTGGCCGTGGAGGGCAAGACCTTCGACTACAAGACCAATGAGCGGTTGCACCGCGCGCTGGAACTGAAGCTGTTCGAGGACCAGAAGGACTCGATCAAGCTGACGAGCCTGGTGTCCACGGTGGTGGACAAGGACACCCAGGAGAAGATCGAGGTGGTCAAGAGTCGCCTGATTCGCGACTTCGGCTACGACGAGATCTCGGCTACGGACGTGCTCAACTACGTGGCTTCGATCTTCGCACGGGGCGACACGAAACGGGACTAGACCGTGCGCAAGATCGATCAGGACAACACGCGTTTCCGTGAGATTGTCCGCGGCAGGATCAAGAGGAACCTGCGAAAGTACGTCACGTCCGGCGAGATGATCGGCAAGCAGGGCAAGCGGTTCGTGAGCATCCCGGTGCCGCAGATCCGCCTGCCGCGGTTCCGCTACGGCAGGAACCCCGACAGCGGTGTCGGTCAGGGGGAGGGCGAGGAAGGGCAGCCGGTGCCCGGACAAGACGGTGGCGAGAGCCAGGCGGGCTCGGAACCCGGCCAACACGTCCTCGAGGTCGACGTCGAGCTCGAGGAGCTGGCGAAGATCCTCGGTGAGGAGTTGGAGCTCCCCAACATCGAGCCTCGCGGCAACAAGAGGATTCGGTCCCCCGCGGTCAAGTTCACGGGCATCAGCCGCACAGGGCCGCGGAGCCTCCTGCACCTGAAGCGCACGTTCAAGGAGTCCCTGAAGCGTCAGATCTCGGCGGGAGAGTACGACTACAGCAACCCCGTGATCACTCCGATCAAGGAGGACTTCCGCTACCGAAGCATGGAGGTCAAGGACGAGCCGCAAGCGAACGCGGCCATCGTCTACATGATGGACGTGTCCGGCAGCATGGGTCGCGAGCAGAAGGAGATCGTGCGCATCGAGGCGTTCTGGATCGACACCTGGCTTCGGCACCAGTACAAGAACCTCGACGTCAGCTACATAGTCCACGACGCGGTCGCGCATGTCGTGGACCAGCACACGTTCTTTCACCTCCGCGAATCGGGCGGCACCAAGATCTCATCTGCCTACGAGCTCTGCCTGCGGTTGATGGAGGACAAGTACCCCGCTGCCGAGTGGAACATCTACCCGTTCCACTTCTCGGACGGTGACAACTGGTCATCGCGCGACACCGAACGCTGCGTGGACCTGCTGAAGAGCTCGATCCTGCCGCAGGTCAACCAGTTCTGCTACGGCCAGGTGAAGAGCGCGTACGGCTCGGGACAGTTCAAGAAGGATCTGGATCTGGTGTTTCGGAGCGAGGACCTCGTGGTGACCACCGATATCCCGGATCGCGACGGCATCCTGCCCTCGATCAAGACCTTCCTGGGCAAGGGGCGGTGAGCAGCGGATGGACAGTCTGACCCCGGAGCTTGCCAGGATCCGCGACGAGGTGAGGGACCTCGCGAAGGGCTACGGCCTTGACTTCTACGAGGTGATCTTCGAGCTGGTCGACTACGACGAGCTGAACATGATCGCAGCCTATGGCGGGTTTCCGACCCGCTACCCGCACTGGCGCTTCGGCATGGAGTACGAGCAGCTCTCCAAGAGCTACAGCTTCGGTCTCTCCAAGATCTACGAGCTCGTGATCAACAACGATCCATGCTACGCCTACCTGATGCGGAGCAACTCCACCACGGACCAGAAGCTGGTCATGGCACACGTCTACGGACACTGTGACTTCTTCAAGAACAACCTGTGGTTCTCGAAGACGCCACGGAAAATGATGGACGTGATGGCCAACCACGGCACGCAGATCCGACGCTACATGGATCGCCACGGGGTGCAGACCGTGGAGGACTTCGTCGACGTGGTGATGTCCCTGGACAACCTCATCGACATGCACTCGCCATTCATCAAGCGGGAGGCCGATCCCGTGGACGCTTCGAAGCACAAGCGGTTCGATGGCGAACAGGAGGCCGAGGAGAGGATCTACAAGATCGCCTCCAAGGACTACATGGACAGGTACATCAATCCTCCGGAGTACTTGAAGCGACAGAACGAGCCGCAGAAGGAGGAGACCAGCTGGCGGTTGCGAACAGGGCCCACGCGCGACGTGCTCAGGTTCCTCTTGAACAACGCGCCGCTCGAGACCTGGCAGCAGGATATTCTCGCGATGCTGCGGGAAGAGGCCTACTACTTCGCTCCCCAGGGGATGACCAAGATCATGAACGAGGGCTGGGCGGTGTACTGGCACTCCAAGATGATGACCCATCACCTGCTGGACGCGGCCGAGGTTGTGGGGTATGCGGACTCCCATGCCGGCACGCTGTTCACGCAGCCGGGACAAGTCAACCCGTACAAGCTGGGCCTCGAGCTGTTCCGGGACATCGAGCAGCGCTGGGACACCGGGAAGTTCGGCATCGAGTACCAACGTTGTGATGATGCCGTCGAGCGCAGGCGTTGGGACACGGGTGCGGGGCAGGGGCGGCAGAAGATCTTCGAGGTCCGCAAGGTCTACAACGACGTCTCCTTCGTGGACGAGTTCATCACGCCGGAGTTCGCCGAGGATCAGAAGCTCTACGTGTTCGCGCGCAACACGACCACGGGGGAGTACGAGATCGTCGATCGGGACTACCGGAAGGTGAAGGGGGCCTTGCTCAACACCCTCACGAACTTCGGGAACCCGATCATCGAGGTCGTCGACGCCAACTACGAGAACCGCGGCGAGCTCTACCTCCACCACGACTGGTCCGGGGCCGACCTGGAGTGGGAAGCTGCCATGCAGACGCTGAAGGGCCTGCACGCGATCTGGAAGCGTCCCGTCCACATCGAGACCAAGGACAGCAACACCAACAAGGCGAAGCTGCTCTCCTTCGATGGCGAAGAGCCCAGGATCAAGGACCTGCGGCCTTCCAAGGACGCCGACAAGGAGCGGGAGGTCGTCGCCCAGAAGGGGGACGACTGAGCGCGTGATCCCGTTGCGGGACAACCTCGGCGGCCGGGGTTGGTGTCCCGCCACCTGGAGCCTGCTGGCGGTCAGCGTGGTCCCGTACGTGTGGCTGCGCTACCTGTACTACACCGAGGATGTCTACACCCTGCTGGCCACCGAACGAGAGCTGGGCCTGCGGCCCCGGGACGTGCACCAGGTGTGGCGTGCCGTCCCCGGGGTCGACCTCGTCACGCTCTGGATCAAGGGCGTGACGCCGTTCGTGACCTACATGTTCCTGCACGCCGGACCCGTTCACCTCCTGGCCAACATGGTCTGTCTGTTCGTGCTGGGATCGCGCCTGGAGCGACAGTCTTCGTGGTTGCGGTTCCTGTTCTTCTACCTCTTGTGCGGCATCGGCGCCGGCATCACGCACTGTGTCTGGTCCCAAGACCCTCGAGCCATCGGAGTCGGTGCTTCAGGCGCCATTGTCGGGGTGATCGGTGGCTACCTGCTGTGCGCCTGGCGGGCCCGGATCCTGATCCTGCTGGCGCCACTGCCCCTGTTCGTCGAGGTTCCCGTCTGGCTCCTTGCCCTGGCTTGGGTCCTCCTGCAACTGCCACCGGTGCAGGAGTTCCTGAAGATGGGAGGGGGCCAGCCCGTCGGCCTGGCCGCCCACCTGGGCGGCCTCGCGGCAGGACTCCCACTGTGGTGGTTGCTGCGCCGG
>QJVU01000517.1 GCA_003235605.1 Planctomycetota bacterium
GACCAACCTGCCGGCACTGGTGATACGGAACTTGGAACATCGCCGGAGCCGCGGCTTTGGCTCGCTGGCGATCCATCACCGGCTGCTACTGGCACAGCTGGAGGAGTGTGTCCGGCTGAGTCCGAAGCTGTTGAATGAGCCGCCGTTCGTCGAGGTGTACCTGCAGCGGCTGCGGCCAGGTGCGGATGCGGACGGGGCGCGCGATGCCAAGGTGCGCGAGGCCTACCTGGACCGGTTGCAGGCGTTCGTCGGACGGTTGGCACCGGCGCACAACTCGCTGAAAGCACATGTCCTGTACCACCGGTTGCGCCACGACCTGGCCCAGGGTGTGCCGGACAAGACCCGTCTGCTCGCCTACCTGCGGCTGCCGCGGCGGAGCATCTACGTCAACCCTCAGCATCTGCGGCGCTACCGTCGGGGTGTGGAGGTCGTCGATCTCAACCGTGGCTACTCCACCGGGTTCGACCGAATCGGCAACGACGAGCCTCTGGTGCGGACCTACTTGATGCACTTCTTCGTGACCGAGGAGTCCATCGAGCCGTACGCCGAGTTCGTGCGCAGTGACTACCTGAAGCGGCTACTTGCCGAGGCCAAGATGCTTGCCGGCCAGGGCGACATGGAGAGGTGGTACTCGATGCTCAACGACCCGACCTACTACCAGATGTTGAAGGATCGCGTCGAGATCGATTTCGCGCCCACCCAGCGCCGGTACTACGAGGCCGATGAGAAAGTCTCTTTGCAGGTCGACATCAAGAACGTCAAGACCCTGTTGGTGAAGGTATTCGAGATCAACACCTTGAACTACTACCAGAAGACCCAGCGCGAGGTCGATGCGTCGATCAACCTGGACGGCTTGGTCGCCAACCACGAGCTGACCCTGGAGTATTCCGAGAACCCACTGCGCCGGGTGCGGCGGACTTTCGAACTGGCTGCCTTGCAAAAGCCCGGCGTCTACGTGGTGGAGATGATCGGCAATGGCATCTCCAGCCGGGCAGTGATCCACAAGGGCCGCCTGCAGTACACCCAGCGGATGGGAG
The DNA here is from genome assembly GCA_003235605.1 of Planctomycetota bacterium. Next base: position 1,038 of record QJVU01000517.1, read on the forward strand.
CCGCCGGGCACGTGTTCACCGTGCGCGACGAGGCCGGCCACCATCTCGAGAAGGCCGCTATCTGGTTCGGTGGTCGGACGTACTCCGCCGACGAGCATGGTGAAGTGGTCCTGCCCTATTCCACGGCACCAGCAAGGCGCCCCCTGATCCTGCAGCACGGTGGATTGTCCAGCCTGGAGCAATTCGACCACGCAGCGGAGAACTACCGGCTGCTCGCCGGCATCCATCTGGATCGCGAGTCGCTGCTTGCCGGCCGGCGGGCCAAGATCCTGGTGCGACCTGCCCTCTGGTTGAACGACCGCCGGGTCAGCCTCGAGATCCTCGAGGAGCCGGTGCTGACCATCCGTTCCCGCGATCGGGACGGCGTCGAGTCCGTTCTCGAAGTGCGCGACTTCAAGCTGTTCGCGGACCGCGAGTCGGTGCACGAAGTCCAGGTGCCGGAAGGTCTGGCGAACCTGAGCGTTGCTCTGCGTGGCCGGGTGCGGAGCCTGACCCTGGGCAAGACCGTGGATCTCGCCACGACGATGGAAACCTTCGAGGTCAACACCATCGACGCAACCCCGAGGACGGCGTGTCCCCTGCTTGGTCGCACGCCCGAGGGCTATGTGCTCGACGTCCTCGGCAAGAACGGAGAGCCCAAGGCCGGCCGGTCGGTGCAGTTGAGCTTCCGGCACAAGGACTACACCGATGAGTTCATGGTGACCCTCAGGACGGACGAGCGGGGTCGCATCCGTCTTGGGCCGCTGGCCGGGGTGACCACGGTACAGGCCGGCGACCTGCCCAAGACCGTGGGATACTGGACGCTGCGCTCCCAGGGCCGCACGTACCCCGCGACCGTGCACGGTCTCGCCGGGGAGATCCTGCGGATTCCGTACTCGGGAACCTCGCTGGAGCCGAGCCGAGCAGTGGTCTCTCTGCTCGAGGTGCGCGATGGCCAGTTCGTGCGCGACATGCTCGACCACGTTGCCCTCGCCGATGGCTTCCTCGAGCTGCGCAAGCTCCCCCCCGGAGACTACAGCCTCTTGCTGAGGGAAGTCGGCCGGGACATCCAGGTCAAGATCACTGCCGGGGCACGGGCCGGGGGGTGGGCGATCGGCAAGCACCGTCTGCTGCAGGCTCCCGACCGCACACCACTCCAGATCGTCGGGGTGCGCACGGTGGGTGACGATCTTCGCGTGCAGCTGGCCAATACCGAACCCAAGACGCGGGTGCACGTGGTAGCCACCCGCTACCTTGCACCGTTCGATCCCCTGGCCCAGCTGGCAATGCCCGCCCCCGCGCTGGAGGCGGTCAGCGTCGTGCACTGCGAGTCGACGTACCACTCAGGCCGTGCTATCGGCGATGAGTACCGCTACATCCTCGACCGGCGGTTCGCGCCGAAGTACCCGGGCAACATGCTGCAGCGACCCGGCCTGATTCTCAATCGCTGGGCGCTCGATGAGGAAGCCGACACTGCCATCGGACTCGGTGGGGGCGCCGGCGGCAAGTGGGGTGGCCGTCGAGGCGGCCGCAACAGAGGCCCAAGCGCCAGCCCAGGGGCTCCCGCGGCAGCGCATGGGGCCGCGCCTGGCACCTTCGTCAACCTCGAGTTCCTGCCGGCACCGGCCGTGGTTGCGGCCAACCTGCGGGCTGATGCCAATGGAGTGGTGACCGTGCCGCTGAAACAGCTTGGGGAGGGACAGCTGTTGCACGTCGTGGCGGTCGACTCCCAGGACGCCGTGTACACATCCATGGTGCGACCGGAGCAACCTCTGGAGGCGCGAGACTGCCAGCTCTTGCGTGCGCTCGACAGCACGCAGCACTTCGCCGAGCAGCGACGCATCGAGTTCATCAATGCCGGCGGCGAAGCGGTGCTGGCCGATGCGGCCACCGCTCGGGCGGAGACCTATGACTCCCTTGCAGCCGTGTACCGGCTGTTTGCGACGCTGAGCGGCAACCAGGACCTCGCCAGGTTTGCGTTCCTACTGCGCTGGCCCAAGCTCACGCCCATCGAGAAGCAGGAGCTCTACGAGAAGCACGCCTGCCACGAGCTGCACTTCTTCGTGCACGAGAAGGATCCGGAGTTCTTCAGGACTGTGGTGCGACCCTACCTCGCCAACAAGGCCCACAAGACCTTCCTTGATCACTGGATGCTCGGCGACGACGTGTCGAGGTTCTTGGAGCC
>QJVU01000229.1 GCA_003235605.1 Planctomycetota bacterium
CCAACTGCTCCTCGGCATCGCCACACGGCGAGTCGATCTCGCGAACCTCCCGCATGCGGCGCGGAAAGAACCAGAGCAGGTCGCGTAGATCGTGGATGCCCGCGGCTGCCAGCGTCGCGGCCAGCTTGGGACCGACGCCCTTGAGCACGGTCAGTGGGGAATCTGCCCGGCACAGCCCCCTGATGCCCTTCGCGATGTCCCCCCCGGCAATCGTCCTCGTGGTCTCTCTGGCGGCCTCGCTTGCCACGCCAACCTGTATAGCAGAAGCCTCTTGGATGGCTGGCCGAATTGGCTAACTTCCCAGCCTCCCAGCGACCCAGACCTCCATCCTCAATCCCTCCGTCCCGCTGCCGCTGCTGCTGCCTCGCTGCCTCTGTTGAAGGACCTCACCGCAGAACAACTCGAGTTCCTGACGCACTACGGGTTCGAGCCCCAGCTGTTCGAGGCCTGGCGCAAAGGCGTGGCCGAGGGTTGGTACTCGCGCCAGAACAACGTGATCAAGGGAGAGATCCTGGCCCCTGACGCCGGGACAATCCTGGACCTGCCTCGGTCGGACTCACCGGAGGCCGAGGAGCTGGTCCAACTCGGGGAGAACACCCTTGCCCGCGGGGAGCTGGGGGTGGTGATCCTGAACGGCGGCATGGCCACGCGTTTCGGCGGGGTGGTCAAGGGGATCGTCAACGTGGTGGGGTCACGGAGCTTCCTGGGCCTCAGGTTCGAGGACGTTCGCCAGGTACAGGAGCGCGCCGGCAAGGCGATCCCCGTGTACCTGATGAACAGCTTCGCCACCGACGAGGAGACCAGGAAGCACCTCCAGGAACACGACTACTTTGGCCTCGAGCCCGGACAGGTCACGTTCTTCAATCAGTTCGCGGCACCGCGAATGCTGAAGGACGGGGACCTGCTCCTGGACGACACGGAGAACATCTCCCCCTACAGCACCGGCCACGGCGACTTCGCTCCCGCCTTCCGTGAGTCGGGGTGCCTGGAACAGTTCCTCGAGAGTGACGGCCGCTATCTGTTCGTGTCCAACGTGGACAACCTCGGAGCCCGGGTCAGCTCGATAATCCTCGGCCACCATATCAAGCACGGCACCGACATCACCGTGGAGGTGGCGCCCAAGTGGCCCGGGGACACTGGCGGATCTCCCTACCTGGTGGACGGCCGTCTGCAGCTGGTGGAGCAGTTCCGCTATCCGAAGGACTTCGATCCGGACATCGTGAAGGTTTTCAACACCAACACCTTCCACTTCACCGCCAAGAGCCTGGACCGGGATTTTGAACTGGGTTGGTACTACGTCCGCAAGGACATCGACAGCCGGAAGGCTGTCCAGATGGAGCGGTTGATCGGCGAGCTGACCAGGTTCCTGTCTACCACCTACGTCCAGGTGAAACGTACCGGGGCTGACAACCGTTTTCTGCCGGTGAAGACCCCCGAGGATCTGGAGGCGGCGTCTGAGGAGATCGCCACCCTGTACGCCACCACCCAGCCTGGGCAGGCCGACCAGAACAGGCAGGGCTAGTCTGCCAGACTTCTAGGACAGGTAGAGCTGGCCGTCGCCCACGTGCACGGCGCGACCGCCGACGCGCACGCGGGACACCTGCGCACTGCTCATGTCCACGATCGCCAACACCCGGCTGAGCCGACCCAGCTCGTTGTGCTGCTCCAGGAACATCGTCACCGAAGGAGCGGCGAGGAGCACCTGCTGGTTGGTGAGATACGCGGCCAGGGCCGCAGAGTCGGAACCGGACGCGGGATCCTCGCTGGGGGGCAGTGCACCGAACCAGGTGTTGCGTGCATGGACCACGCAGCTTGGATCCCGGGTCTCCTGGGTGAACGCCAGGAACCGCTCGGTGCCCACAGCCTCGGCCACCCTCGCGCACAGGTCGCCGTGGGGCGCCAGCCGGTACAGACACCTCAGGTCCCGGACAGGAACCAGCAGCCAGGGTAAGCCGGTGTCGACGACGCGGATCGGCAGCTCCTGGGGGCCGATGACCGTTGCCGGCATGTTCAGCGCCGCCGCCACCTGCTCCGCGATCGCTATCGGCGCGCTGAAGCTGGGCTGGTTCGCCGACCACACGACCCCACGCACCTGGCCGTCTTCGCAGAGGATGTCCACTGGCAGGACGCCTCCCTGCAGCTCTACGTGCACGGTGGTGCATTCCCCATTGAGAGGGAGCCTGCCGGTGGTGGCCAGGATGTAGTGGGCCCCTACCACGGGATGTCCCGCCATCGACACCTGCTCCTCGGGGGTGAAGATCTGCATGCGGATGTCGGCGTCCGGATCCATCGACCTGGTGCAGAACACTGTCTTGGGCAGCCTCAGTTCGGCGGCGATGCTCTGCATGTTCTTGACCGTCATGCCGTCGGCCTCCGGGAACACCGCCAGCTGATGTCCCGCGAACGGCTGCTGGGCGAAGACGTCCACGAGGTGATAGGTGTAGTTCGGCATCTGTGATGACCGGATAGACGGAACGACGGATGACGGGAAGACCGGAAGAAGAGGTCTGCGGTCCTCAGTGGCTCCCGACCATGCCAGTCAACACCGCCACGCCCAAGAGCAGGAGCATCACGCCCACCAGGCGGCGAATCCCCTCCATGGTCACTTTGTCGATCATCCGCCGTCCCAGGTATGAGCCCAAGAAGGCAGAAAACGTCCCGACCACCAGGAGGTGCCAGGAGTCCAGCAGCTGCTGGCCGTGAACCACGTAGTCGGTGGCGTAGTAGGCGATGCGGGCAATGTCGATGATCACCGCACACAGGATGCTGGTGCCCAGAAACGCCTCCTTGCCCAGGCCCAGCCGCACCATGAACGTGGTGCGCAGGGCACCCTGGTGTCCCGAGATGCCCCCGAGGAAACCCGACAACGCCCCTCCCAGGGCAAGGTAGCGTGGAGGTACGGCCAGGCCCCGGCTCCGGGGATGCAGTTCGAACGCGGCAAAGAACAGGATCAGGAATCCGATCGCCAGACCCATGGGCGTGACCTTCATGGTGTGCTGGCCGAGGTGCCAGGTGTAGAGAGGCTCCATGTCCCGCAGCCGGAACAACACCCAGGCGCCGAACAGGGCCGCCACGGCTCCCGGCACAGCAAACACGACCATCACCCGCACGTTCGCATGCTTGCCCAATATCCCGGTCTTGAAGAGGTTGTTCAGCAGGTGCACGACTGCGGTGGCGGCGATCGCGACGTCCAGATC
>QJVU01000602.1 GCA_003235605.1 Planctomycetota bacterium
CGGACCATGACCTCTGCGGCGGTTTCCAACTCCTGGGGCACGATGTCGTTCACGCCCATCGCTTGCAACGCGCCTACCTCACCGAGGTAAGTGGTACGGGCAACGATCTGCACGTGTGGTGCGAGTCGCTTCACGAGGTCCACCGAGCGACGGGTGGCGTCGGGATCCGGTACCGTCAGGACGATCAGCTTGGCCGCCCGGATGCTGGCTGCGTGCAAGGCAGCCTCGCGGGTGGCGTCGCCCATGAAGATGTTCACTCCCTTGGCCTGATGTGCCTTGACGGTTGCGGCGTTCATCTCGATCACCCGATGGGGCACGTCCAGGTTCCTCAGAGCCCTCGTCACCGCCTGGCCCACGGGGCCGAATCCGGCGACAATGACGTGGCCGGACAGACCCTTCCGGAGGTCGTGGTCCACCTCCTGGGCAGCCCCGACGACAGCTCTCGACGCTGGCGCTGGCGTCGACCGTGTCAAGTGCCGGCCCAGTGCGTAGAGCAGCGGGGTAAGTGCGATCGACATGACCGCCACAGCGAGGAAGACCTTCTCGTAGGGGTCCTGCATGAACCCGCCTCCGACCTGGCTCCGGCCCAGCTGCACCAACACGAACGAGAACTCACCCACCTGGGCGAGCAGCAGTGCCGTGCGCAGGCCTACCCAGGTTGGCAACCTGAGCGCGCGGCTGACAAGCCACACCATCAGCGCCTTCCCCAGGACCACCGCGGCAAGGGCTGCGGTGACCAGCCAGGTGTCTGTCAGGATCACGCGGAAGTCGAAGAGCATGCCGATGCTGACGAAGAACAAGCTGCTGAGGGTGTCGCGGAACGGCTCCACCTCGCTCACCGCCTGGTGGCGGTAGCCTGAGGCGGCGAGGATCACTCCGACAAGGAACCCGCCCAAGGCCAGAGAAAGGCCAAGAAAGGACGTCGCCATGGCGGCGCCCAGGCACAGGGTAAACACCGTGAGTATGAAGACCTCGCGGCTGCGAGTACGCGAGACCAGATCCAACAATCGTGGCACCAGGAGCCAGGCGACTCCCAGCATCAGCACAAGCAGGGACAAGGCTTCGCCGATACCCTGCAGCGCCGCCCACCATGTGGCGCCTTCGCCAACGCCCGCAAGGAGGGGCAGGCACAGGATCATGGGCACGATCGCCAGATCCTGAGCCACACAGATGGAGACCGCCAGGCGACCCGGCGGCGAGCCCAGCTCGCCGCGGTCCTGGAGCATCTTGGTGACCGCTGCCGTGCTCGAAAGCGCGAGCAGGAAGCCGAGGAACAATGACGGTCCCCACGACCAGCCCCCAGCGAGTGCTACCAACGCACCCAGGGCAATGGTCAACAGCAACTGCAACCCTCCGCCAACCAGGATTGCCCGCCGCATCTTCCACAGGTCAGGGATCGACAGCTCCATGCCGACGGTGAACAACAACACCACCACGCCGACCTCGGCGAGTTGCTGTACCAGCTCCCGCTCGATGAGGTTGTGGGGACCCAGGAGCGCTCCAGCCACGAGAAAGCCCGCCACTGCCGGCAGCTTGAATCGGTGGAACACCACGACCACCGCCACGCACAAAGCGAAGAGCATGGCCAGGCCGAGCAGGACGTCGCGGAGGTGGACGTCGGGGAGCTGCTGTTGCAGAAGAGAGATCATTGCCGCTGTTCCAAAAGCGGGACACCTCCGCGCTCTCGGACCGCGGCTGTTGCGGCAGCCGACAGAATCAGCGCAAGTGACGGCCGCTGCCCCACTTCAGGCGTCGGTCGCCAGGCGCAGGGATCTTGAGCCGCTGGCAACGATCTGGCCAACGCCCCGAGCCATGGAACCGCCGGGTCGATCATACCCCCGCCGGATCCCGCCAGGAACCTGATACAAAGACCAGGGCACCCCGGACGACAAACACACATGGCCATTCGAAGGGAAGTTGCGGTCGCCGATCGCCTGCTTGCGGCGATCCGTGCCCACGGACCCTGCCCGGCAGCAGAACGTCCCCGACCTCGGGACCCCATCCGACATGGCGCCACGTTGACCGCAGAGACGGCTCTGCTGCTCTACGAAGCCGCCCTCCAGTCCCGGCTGCAGGACCTCGAGGCCCGCCGCCTCAAGGACAGGGGCCTTGGCTTCTACACGATCGGCAGCAGCGGCCATGAGGCAAATGCGGTGTTCGGCCATCTGCTCCGTTCCACCGATCCCTGCTTCCTGCACTACCGGTCTGGTGCGTTCATGGCGGCGCGGGCGCGGCGGGCCGATCCGGTCCTCGGAGAACGCACCTCGATCCTGGACACGATGCTGGGCGTGGTCGCTGCCGCGGACGATCCGGTTTCCGGTGGGCGTCACAAGGTCTTTGGCAGCCGCAGCCTGTGGGTGCCACCTCAGACCAGCACAATCGCCAGCCACCTGCCGAAGGCCGTTGGCTTCGCCTACGCCTTGGCCAGGCTCAAGCGCCTCCATCTCCAGGGTTCGGTGCCGGACGACTCCATCGTCTTTTGCTCGTTCGGGGATGCCACGGTCAACCATGCCACCGCTCAGGCCGGGTTCACAGCCGCAGCCGCGGCCGCCATGCACCGGCAACCCTGCCCGATCTTGTTCCTGTGCGAAGACAACGGCTTTGGCATCTCGGTCCGTACCCCAAAGGACTACGTCGAACGCTGCTTCCGCAACCGCCCGGGCCTGGACTGGTTCGCCGCCGAGAGCCGCGACCTCTGCGAGACCTACGAGCGAGCTCGAGCTGCCATCGACTACTGCCGGAAGACGCGACGGCCGGTGTTCTTCCACTTGCGCACCGTGCGTCTCCTGGGGCATGCAGGCTCCGATGTCGAGAGCACCTACCTGACGCCGGAGCAGATCGCCGCCAACGAGGAACTGGATCCGTTGATTGCCTTCGCAGACCTGCTGCTCTCCGGCGGCACAGTCACTGCTGACGACCTCCTGGCCAAGCATGCCGAGCTCGAAGGGCTCGTCCGCGAAGCCGGCCAGAGGGCCGCCGCGCGGCCCAAGCTCGAGAGCGCTGCACAGGTGGCCGAGCCGCTGGCACTCCCCGAGCCGGACCGGATCACGCCCGCTGTCGCCAGCCGACAGACCCGGATGCAGATCTTCGGCGGAGAGCTGCCCGAAGACCAAGCGCGGCCGCGGCACCTGGCGTTCCGCATTGCCCAGGGTCTCAAGGACCTGATGGCGGCCTACCCCAACATGTTCGTGTTCGG
>QJVU01000185.1 GCA_003235605.1 Planctomycetota bacterium
CAAGGCGGACAGGCACCGAGCCCAGATCGCGGCGGGGTTTCTCGAGCGGCACATGCACGAGAGCGGGGCCTTGGGCCTCAGCGACCCTGTGATCCAGGACTACCCCAACTACGCCACCGGCCTGGCGATCTGCGCCCTGAGCAGGCTCGGGGGCCACGACGCCGTGGTGGCGAAGATGCGCGCCTACCTCGTCGCCCAGCAGTTTCAGGAGTCCCTGGGGTATTCGAAGGAGGACCCCGCCTACGGTGGCTGGGGCTTTGGCGGCGCCCCCAGGCAGGCGCCCCATCCGGGACACATGGACTTGTCCATGACCCGGCTGGTGCTGGAGGGGCTGACGGCCAGCCCGCCCGCGGACCAGGACGCCTTCCTGCGTGCGCGGCACTTCCTTGCACGGTGCCAGAACAAGGACGGCGGCTTCTACTTCTCGCCGGTCAAGCTGGGGGCGAACAAGGGCGGCCGCAATGGCGAGGGATTCAAGAGCTACGGCAGCACCACTGCCGACGGCATCCTCTCACTGCTTGCCACGGGGCTCAAACCCGAGAACCGAGAGGTGCAAGAGGCCAAGGCCTTCCTGGTGGCACACCACCGCGTCGATCAAGTGCCGGGCATCCCGGCCGACAACCCCTCCAACTGGCACCGTGGGCTGCTGTTCTACTACCTTGCAGCGTCCGCCCAGGCCTTCAAGCTGCTGAGCGTGGACCAGGCACCCGAAGGGAACTATTGGCGCCAGGAGCTCGTGACCGCCCTGACAAAGAACCAGCGGGCTGACGGGAGCTGGGCCAACGCGGTCAAGACCCAGAAGGAAGACGACCCGCTGATCGCAACTTCCCTGGCAGTCCAGGCGCTCCTGGCGGCGTGGTGAGGTGCGGATGCGCACGGGGCCCGGCGCCAGTCAGATCAGGACAAATGCCATGGGCGGGGCTTGAGCTGCCTGCTGAGGCCGGTGACCCTATGTCCGCCCCTGAACCTGCGAGAAACCACCAACCCACCACACCGTCATGCGACTCAAGCGGCTCATTCTCCTTCTTGCTGCCTTCGCCGTAGGCGCTGGCACCGTCCCGGCACAGAACAGCAACCCGCCCATCGTACCCGGTCAGTTCGGCTTCGACGTGAACAACGGCACCACGGGCGCTGGTACCCTGTGCTCCGGCTTCAGCTGCACGCCCGGCAACCTGAGCACCAAGGGTGGCGAGAAGCTGACTTTCGGCATCCGCGCACCGAAGGATGCGAAGTACTTCGTGATCGTCGGCCCCTCCTCGGCTCTCTGCCAGACGTTGCCCGGTTTCCTCAACAAATGGGTGGTGCCCGCGACCGTCCTGCTGCCTGGCACGGTCAACCAGATCGACACCGGCCCGCGGTGCTTCGGCTACATGGCCAGCTTCACCATTGGTGTCCCCAACGGCGTACCCAAGGGTGCGCGGGTATCGGTCCAGGCTCTGGCGGAGGTCCAAGACTCGAACGGCCGCAAGCAGCCGGCGTTCTCGTCCCCCATCGACATCGTCGTGCCCTAGGCACCGGAGCCTGGGGCAGCTAGAGGTCCGCCAGCACCTGGCCAGGGTGGTTCCGGGCATCCACCTTCGGGTAGACCCGAGCCACCTTGCCGTCGCCACCTATCACCACGGTGATCCGAGATGCATGGCGCGCGTCGGGCTTGTCACAAGCACCGTAGGCCATACCCAGCTCACGCGCCGTGTCACACAGGAGCGGGAACGGGTAGTTGAACTTCTGGCGGAACACCCTGTTCTCCGCCTGGGTGTCGAAGGAGGCACCCAGGACTACCGCATTCTTGCTCTCGAAGTCGTGGATCCTGTCACGGAATCCTTCGCCTTCGGCGGTTCAACCGGGGGTGTCGGCTTTGGGGTAGAACCAGAGGACCACCGTTCGGCCCGCGAACTCGGCAAGGGTGCGGGTCTGACCGGTTTCGTCGGGGACCGAGAAGTCGGGCGCGCGTTGACCGGGCTCTAGCATGTCGACCCTCAGGACCCTACCTCAGAACCTCAGAACTTCCAACCCACACCGACCTCGAAAAACACCGCCGGCTCGATCTGGCCATCGGTGGGATTGGGGCCACCGTTGTAGCGGATATCGTAGTCACCTCCGAGGAGCGTTCCGAAACGCCCGAACGCCGTGAGCTGCTCTGTCAGCCGGTGGTCTGCGCCAACGAAGAAGCTGAGCTCCTGTACGCGGTTCTCGGTCTCGATCTTGGTACCGGCCTGTGGCGGTGTGCGGATGTTGTAGGCGGCGCCTGTGAGCTCCAGGCCCGCGGAAACCGTGGTCTGCTCCCCGGCAAGCCAGGAAACTGTCGCCCCTTTGGGCAACAGGATGTCGAGGCGCCACTCCTTCGTCAACAGGTAGGAAAGACCCAGCAGCGGGTAGACCGGTAGGTCATCGATGGTCTCGTCGATCGTAACACCCACCTTGTAGTACAGGTCATCGGATGCCTTGTAGGTGCCGAGGAGCGATCCGAAGAAGTAGTAGTCGTTGTGGTTCAGGGTGCCGTCCAGGTCGGAGTAGAGCCCTGGTGAGAACATCCCTGTGACTGACAGGGCGTCATCGACGAACCACGTCGCGCCCAACTGGAGATCGATGCGGTAGTAGCGCTCGTCCTGGAGTGCTCCGGTGAAGTTGCCGCTGTAGTCGTAGTCGCGGCACTCGAAGTTGCCGCCAAGGAGAATCGCGACGTCCCGGTCCACGGGAATCGGAACCAGCGCGTTGAGGTTGTAGCTCTGCCATTCCAAGTTTCCCGACTCGTTCTGCACTTCGGTCTTGCTCTGGAGGAGGAAGCTCGCCCGCAACGGCATGCTGAAGGGGTCGGCCTTGTGCAGGAAGGTGTAGGGCCTGGCCTTGTGCTGGAAGTCCGCGTGGGCGTTCAGGTAGAGCGAGGTCAGGGAGTAGTCCGTGTCCTGCGCTGCGGGTGCTGCCACGGAGGTCCCGGCCGATGTCGTCACGGCTCCGGTGGCACTCGGCCTTGGCGCCGCCTGCTGGGTCTCTTGGCTCACGGCTTCGTACTGGAACGGGACCGTGCAGGCTCCCAGGAAAGGGAGCAGGAAAACCGGGGCTATGCTTGATCTCATCTCTTCTCACCTCACCGCTGCAGCACTTCCAATAAAGCGACTGCCCCACCCTCCGCGCAAGCCTTATCCTCCGAACACCAGGCGATAGCTGCGCTCGGCGGTGGCGCGACCGATGCCAAGAGCCTGCTTGATGGCAAAGTCCCGGCGAATGAGGTTTTGGTCACCCTGGAGGCGCAGCCATGTCGTAGTGCCGAGTAGCTCTCTCAACATGAGCGGGCGGGAAGGAAACGGGAAGTCGCTGCCGTGCACCAGGCGGTCGCGAAGCGACTCCTCCGCGATTGCACGGGCCAGGTCACGGTTGCGGGCACCCGTCGTCAGGACCGACGTGTCTCCCCAGAGGCGGGGATAGCGCGCGACCATCTCGACGAAGTGGCCGAAGTAGTCCGGGCGATCGTTCGCCCAACCGCTGCCGCTGTGACAGGCCACGACCCTGCAGCCGGCCTCCAAGGCCTGCGCCAGGCGGTACGGGTCGGCGAGGTCCATGTCCAGCACCGGCGCGGCATGCTCGTGGCCAGTGTGGACCAGGACCAGGACGTCCAGCTCGGCACAGCGCGCAAAGAAACCCGCATGCTTCCGGTGGGCGAGATCCACTCCTTGGGTGGGAGGATGGATCTTCAGCGAGCGAGCGCCCTTCTCGACGCACCGCTCCAGCTCGTTCAGGCCGTCGCGCCGGTCCGGGTTGATGGAAACACACGGCGTCATCCACCTGGCGTGCCTCTGGGTCACCTCGAACAGGTAGTCGTTGGGCACGTGGAAATGGGTCCGCGCCCGGTCCGGCCGACCACGAGCGTCGTAGACCCAGTCCTGGGCAAGCAAGGCGACCCTGTCCAGTCCGCTCTCTCGCACCTGCTGGACGAGAGTACGCTCGAAGCCACGATCGAAACCGTGATCGGCGGAGTTCAGGTTCAGTGTGCGGACCAGGAAAGCGAAATTGAATCCCGTGGTGATCCTCTCGGACAGGTGGCAGCCGGACCCGGAATCCCCCGACCCGAACAGGTGCACGTGGATGTCCAGCAACCGCTCCCCCTGCGACGGCTCCTCGGAATCCACCTGCGCCTTCTTTGCGGAACAGCCCCAAAGGAAGGGGCATGCCGCCACACCGCCCAGGAAGCTCCGTCTGCTCAGTCCCGACACGAAAAGCCCGGCTTGTCGCGATGCTCCTGCCACCACACGGTGGCCGACTCGATGTCCGAATCCTTCACCTGGGTTCCCCGCCCGTGGAACCGGAACACTTCACGGAGGGGCCGCGGTGGCTTGCCTTCCCGGACACAGACCAATGCCCACCAAGCCGCCCAGTGCACCGGCGTGTTGTAGGGGAAGCATGCGATGCTGCTCATGGTCATGGGTTGCTCCAGCACAGTTTCGTCCTTCAGGTGCCATCCCAGTTCTGCCACCGCCCGCTTGTCCTGCAACCGGCCCAGGGCCTGGATCATCCGCAGTTTGGGCAGAACCTCCTGTTCCTTGTGGAGCGCCAGGACCAGGAACCGGACCGCAGTGCGGTGGCCGATCTTGCCCAGGGCCTCTGCCACGACCGCCCGCTGCTTGGCGCTGTCGCCGTTGATGTACCGAGCCACCTGGGGCACCGCGAGTTCGTGGCCCAGCTCGCCGAGGGCCTCGATGGCGTCCAGCCGCAGGACCTCTTCGCCATCCATGACCTTCAGGAGCACCGCCACCGTGCCCGCATCGCCGCAGCCCCCGAGGATCCGCAGACCCGTCCTCTGCACCCCCATACTCTTGTGAGACAGTAGCTTCTGCGCTCTCTGGCGTACGGACTGGCTGCCCACGCGAGCCAGCAGGCGGTCCAGACGGTGGTGCGGATAGGTCCTCTCCTCCTGCACCGCCCAGAAAAACAGGTCCTCGGCCAGATCTGGATCGAGGACAACGATCGCCTCGGCAACGGCGCCGAACACCGCGTGATCGTGGTGGTGTAGCCGGAAGATCTCGGCCAGGGGAACCGCGCCACGCTTGTCGCCCAGATGCTGCAGGCCAATGGCGGCGTAGGTCCAGTCGCTGCGATGGTCCTTCAGCGCCCTGACCAGCACTTCGTAGGAGCGTGGATCCTTGAGAAGTCCCAGACCTGGCAGTGCGCCCATTCTCGTGGAGATCGGCCCCGAAGTGGCCTCCTTCTCGAGCAGCGGGAAGATCCGGGGATCTCGATAGTGACCCAGGCTCTCGCACGCGAAGCCCCTGATATTGGGGTGCTTGGCCTGAACAGCCAGGTGCAGCAGCCGCTCCAGGATCGCCGGATCCTTGCGGTCGCGGGCAGCCAGCACCGCACGGCGCTGGGTCTGGTAGTCGTCGCTATCGAGATCCTTCAGGATCTCGGACAAAGATCCCTGGGCGCAGAGCTGCGCCGAAAGGACCCATACCGCCAGGACAGATCTCAATCGCCACCCAACTCCGCCTGCAGCAGCTTCACGACCTTCTCGAGCACCTGCCGGTACCGATCCCGTTCCGCGACGGTGGCCTTCAGGTCCCCCACCAGGGTCTCCAGAGAAGACAACGGGTCCATGGCGTCGAGCGCCTTGACCCTGCGGCCGCGGCTCGACGCCGAACGTCCATCCTCCAGCTCATCGGTCCGGTGCTGCGCTCCCTCGGGAGACGTGGCCTCCTTGCTCGCCGCAGTCAGCTGCTTCGCCTGCTTGGCTTCCTTGGCCTGCCTGCGTGCCTTGCTCTTGCTTCCGTAGGGAGCCGTGGGCACCAAGCCCAGCAACGCCTTCGCCCTTCCGTACACCACCGGGTAGACCGTGAGGCCCGCGAGCTTGGCCCTGGCCTTGATCTCCTTGTAGCTCGCTTCCGGGTTCTCTCTCAGCTTCTCCTTGACGAACTCGATCGGAGTGACTTTCTGTTGTTCCGGCTGCTCTACCATGACACGGGCAAACTCTTCGGCCATGCCGGGGGCGACATGACAATGTTTGGCAAGTGGGTCGGCGACCAGTTCCATGTATTGGCCGCCCGGCTGGTGGTCTGGGGGCGCAGTGTAACCGAATCCCGGGGCCCGTTTCCCGGTTTGGGAGCTAGCGGTCGGAAAGGGGCCCGACTCTCCAGGCCTCGGGCCGCATGCGGCGGCGGGAAAATCGCAGCATGTTCCCCACCTGCCTGCGCTTGCGGAAACCCAGGAGGTGGAACAGCTCCACCGCCAGAAACCGCGCCACGCGTGGGTTCACCAGCAGGGTGTCCGGGTCCCGGTGGACGGGATCCCGTCGCACCCCGGGGAGCAGGGGCAGGGCGTGGGCGACGCCCAGGGATTGGAGGATACGGGCCACGTGCAGCCAGAACGGCCGCACCCTTCGACACAGGAAATAGCCATCCTCCCCCTGGCCCTGATAGAGAGGCAGCAGGATGACCCCGTCCTGACCGGCGCGCAGCTCCTGGCCGCCCTCCAAGGCCAGAAGCTCGCCTTTCCTGACCTGCTGGAAGCTCTGGTATCCCGGCTGCATCCGGAACCCGAGGCCGGGAACGACCACATGACGGTGGCGGACCTCCAACACCGGCGGAAGGCCCCGGGCGGATTCCCGCAGGGTGCGGCGGAAGCCGGCGACATCCACTTGTGCGGCGGGGACGAGGCCGACCGCAACCAGCGCCAGCCAGACCGCAGCCTCCAGGTTGTCGACAGTCCGCGGGTTGTTGTGCTGTCCCCCCTCGACTGCCACCGCGACCAGTCCCCGTTCGCTGAAGAACTCCATGGTCGCGCCGTCGATGCACTCTTCGAGGCCGAGGATCATTGGCACTGGCAACGACATCGCCAGGCGCCGATTCGGTACCGTGTCCGCAATACACGTGAACGATGGTCCCTCTGCCGAACTGCTGTGCAGGTCCACGAACACCACGGGCCCCCGCGCCCGAGCCAGACAGTCCTCGAACACCTCCAACAGCTCCCGCTGCTCTCTGTCCTCGGCGCTGTCATGGATCAGCTCCTGGGAACGAAGCGCGGCCACCTTGCCGGCGGTCCAGGCACGGTTCAGGTCTCGGTTCAGGAACCGCCGGTTTTGGGCCAGACCGCCCAGGTTGCCGGCAACCGCCACGAAGCTCCCGACCACGGGCAGGCTTGCCTCGCTCATCCGGGCCGCCACCCGCTCCAGGGCCTGCACTCCACCCGGCTCGTTGCCATGCACACCACCCAAGACGATCAGCGTAGGACCGGGCGTCGCAGCCTCGCGGCGGCACAGCACCCTCTCCCGGGTTTGTTCGCTGAAGGGTTCGGCCGCGATCGAACTGCTCACTCGGCAGCGCCCTCCCGCAGCTGCTGCTCGAACAGGATGCTCGCAACCTGGATCAGATCGTGCTCCGTGATGATCCCTACAAGCTTGTCCCCCTCGACCACAGGCAGGCACCCCACGCGCCTCTCGCGCATGATCTCGATCGCTTCCAGCGTCGGCGTCGCCGGCGTCACCGTGACCGGTTGGCTCTTCATGATGTCCTTGACGGCAACGTGACCCTTGTCCCTGTTCCTGAGTCCGCCACCCACCATCCGCAGAAGCGAGCGGTGCGAGACCAATCCCACGAGCTTCCCGTCGTCGTCTTCCACGGGGACGTGGCGGATGTGACGCCAGTCCATCAGGCTCGCCGCAAGATCTACGACATCCTCTGGGTGCACGGTGAACAGATCCGTGACCATGAACTGTCCCACGCACTGGTAGCTGTGGCGCCAGTCCCCGGAGTCAGACAGATTCGCGAGCTCCCAGGTGTGGACCGGCCGGCCGCTTGCGGCTCGGCGCATCATGGCGCGCGTCAGCGTCTGCATCCTCTGGTCCAGTGTGCCGGCCTGCCCCATCTCCTGAAGAGAATCGAGGGTCCACTGGGCGCCGGTGCGCCCAGAACCGGCCCGCTCCTCGATCACCCCCAGATAGCGGTCGATGTCCCGGCTGTCGATGTTGCTGGCCCGGAGGCCACGACGAGCCTGCGGCAGCAACTCCTTCCGGATCAGGTCCGGGGCAGCGTAGGTGGTCCCACCCCACCACGTGAGCTGTGCTTTCAGGCCGTGGCGGGCCGCGCTGATGAAGTTGGACTTGGCATCGTCGAATCCGATCTTCTGGGTGATGTCGTCCTGTTCCTCGGCGATGGCCGCCATCAGACCGTAGAAGAACGCTGCATTGGCCATTGCGTCCAGCGCAGTCGGTCCTGATGGCAGCGCCCGGTTCTCGATGCGAAGGTGCGCCTTGCCGTCATGCACACCGTAGCACGCACGGTTCCAGCGATAGACGGTGCCGTTGTGCATGCAGAGCGCTTTCAAGGGTGGCACCTCTCCCCGAAACAGCATGTCGCCGGGGTCGTCCCCGGTATCACACGACAACACCACGCGGAAGCGTGCAATGTCTTCCCGGAAGATCTCCAGCACCGAGCTCTTCACCCAGTCGTCGCCAAAGCTCACCCGGGGCCGCCGGCCGCGAGCCTGGTGGATTTCGCTCCTGGAGTCCACACTCTGTTGGAACAGCGCAACCCTGGTCTCCTGCCACAGCCGCCGCCCCAGGCACAGGGGAGAGTTCACCGCCACCGCCAGCACTGGCGCGGTCACCGCCTGGGCGATGTTGTAGAGGCGGGCGAACTCGTTCGGCCCAACCTGGAAGTGGCACTGAAAGCTCGTGTTGCAGGACTCCAGCATCACGTTGTCGTGCTGCACGTCCAACTCATCGACGCCCTTGATCCGGAACTGGAACATGCCGCCCCTATGCGCCCGCATGGCGTCGTTGAGCGCTCGATACCGGGGATTCGGCGTCATGCTCTGAATCCCCAGATCCGACTGGCGCAGGGTTGGCAGGATGCCAGTGAGAAGGACCCGGCAGCCGCTGTCCTGTGCAGCCTCCTCGGCTCGGGAGAGCGCCCTCGACAGCTCCGTCTCCATCTTGCGCAGGCAGCCATCGCCGAACACGTGGGGGGTCAGGTTCACCTCCAGGTTGAACAGGGCCAGCTCGGTGGTGAACCTCTCGTCCTCGAGGCGCTCCAAGACCTGCAATGCCCGCGGCACGGGTCGCCCCACCTCGTCCACCAGGAACATCTCCTGCTCCGCACCGATGCGACGGACTCCGCTCTCCACGAAGCCTTCATCCAACATGGTCTCCAGCGCCTGCACATCGGCCAGCACCGCCTTCATGAAGACGCGAAGCTGCTCCTGATCGAGGTCGGAAGAGACGTCGTGTTCACCCATGGGAGGGTCAGCAACATATAGCAAACACGGTCCTGGTACCCAGTGCCCCATGGGTGTGGCGCCGCAACAAAGGCGACAGACCGCTGCCGGATGACGATGAAGGCCAGGCAAGGATGATGGACGGGACGCTACTATCGAGCAGCTTCATGAGGTTGCGAGCCGCCAAAAACCGCGATGCCGCCGGGATCATCGACCTGGTTGACCGCTGCTACGCCGAGTACCCCGGCTGCGTCCTGGACGTGGAGGGCGAGGAGCCCGAGCTGCTCGATCCCGAGGGGGCGTTCTCGGCTTTCTGGGTCTTGGATCGCTCGGGCAGGGTCATGGGCACCGTCGGCTGCAAGCTCGGGCAAGGGTGCCTGGAGCTCAAGAAGCTCTACCTGGATCCCGATGCCCGCGGCAACGGCTGGGCCAGACGAATGGTGGCGCTCGTGGAGGACTTCGCCCGGCAGCACGACGTCCCGGTCGTCGAACTGTGGACCGACACACGCTTCCGGAACGCCCACGGCCTCTACTCCCATCTCGGATACACCAGGACCGGCGACACGCGCGAGTTGCACGACCGGTCGAACACAGTTGAGTACCATTTCCGGAAGAAGCTCACCCCATGAGGAGACGAGCGTCGACCCCGTAGACCGGCTGAAGCCATTGCCGCAGGCGCAGGTCGTTCCAGGGCGCAGCGCGTCCAAGGCGCAGCGCGTCCAAGGCGCAGCGCGTGCAGGGCAAGGGGCGTTTTCACGGCGCCGATCCGGGTACCTCGGCCAGCCGAACCAGGCCGTGGCGGCGCCACCCGGTCCGCAGCAGCCAGGTCCGTGACGCTGCCACCGGCCGCTGCTGCGCTTCCACTCCCTTCACGCGGAAGCTCTCCTTCCAGCCGTCGAACCACCAGCCGGAGCCGTAGAGGTCCGGCGCCGGCTGGCCCCCGCAGAGCGTGCGATGGCGGTGCCGCAACCCGTTGTTCAGGACATAGGCAAGCGCTCGTCGCACCTCCCGGGGCGTACGCAGGATGCGGTCGTGGTACCGATCCGCGAAGACCCTGCCCTTCCGCCCCCACAAACGGTTCAGCGCCTTGGCGACGCGGATGAACAGGCCCTGCAGGCCGCGGGACAGCGCGCTCCGGTTCCTCGACTCCAC
>QJVU01000738.1 GCA_003235605.1 Planctomycetota bacterium
CATCAACGGCAAGAAGGTCACGCTGGACCCGGAAGGGCTCAACCTGACAGCAAAGCTCATGCTCAAGGTGCTGGAGGAGTTCCCCGACGTCAGCGCAGTGGGAGGACTGACCATGGGCGCCGACCCCCTGGCGGCTGCGATCAGCGCACTATCCTTCGAGACGGGCCAGAACCTTCGAGCCTTCCTGGTTCGCAAGGAGCCCAAGGGGCACGGAACCGATTCGCTCATCGAAGGCGATCTAGCCCCCGGAGAAAAGGTGGCAATCCTCGAAGACACGATCACCACGGGGGCTTCTGCTCGCAAGGCGATTGCCGCTGTCACCGGGGCGGGGGCCGAACCCTTGCTGGTGCTGGCCGTCGCTGACCGTGAAGATCCTGACGCCGACAACTTCCGCGCGGAATTCGACGTCCGCGCCTTGCTGACGCTCAGCGACATCCGGGGCGCTGCACATGGCTGAGATACCCGCGCGCGCCCGGGCCCTCGGCAAGGTGCCCAGTGGGTTGTTCGTCCTCAGCACCGGCGAAGGCGAGTCGCTCACCGGCTCGCTGGTCTCCCTCGTACAGCAGGTGGGGTTTGCGCCCCTGACGATCAGCGTTGCCGTCGCCCGCGGCCGACCGATAGAGGCAGTTCTTCGCAGCCACGGTCGTTTCTGCCTGGCGGTGATCGGCCAGTCCTCCAGATCGCTGCTGGCACACTTCGCCAGGGGTTTCGCCCCCGGAGACCGGCCCTTCGACGGCATCGATACCGTGATCAGCGATGTCGGCGTACCCTATCCCAAGGCGGCACCTGCGCACCTTGCGTGCAAGGTCATCGGTGAGGTGACGTGGACGGATCACGTCCTGTTCTGCGGTGAAGTCGTGGGCGGCGCGTGCGACAGCGAGGAACAGCCTCTCGTGCACCTGCGCAAGGACGGCCGGAGCTACTGACCGCGCCTGACGCCATGAGCTGGCCCTTGCCGATCAGCGCGATCATCCCGGCAGCGGGAAGGGGTACGCGGATGGGTGGGGACAAGGCTCTTGCCCGGATCGGTGGCCGGTCGCTGCTTGGTCGCGTGGTGGCCGACTGCCGGCTCGCAGGTATCGCAGAGGTTCTCGTGGTGCGTTCCACAGGCCAAGAGGCGCCTCCCGCAGACGTTGAGCAACCTGTCCGGATCGTGTCGGTCCCCGTCGGGGGCGAGATGCTCGACAGCATACGGGCCGGAATCACCGCACTGCCCTCGGCCACCCGGTTGGTCGTCCACTTTCCCGTGGACTACGCGTTGGCTGGAGCCGAGACCGTGGCCTTGCTCGTGGCACGACTCGCTGCCGGAGCCGAGATCGTCCTGCCGACTTGCGGCGGACGACCCGGCCACCCGATCGGCCTGACGCGGAACGTGATCGAGGAGGCCCTGGACACCCGGGTCCACAGCCTGAGGGACGTGATCGGACGGGATCGGTCCCGGGTGCGCGCCGTCCCGGTTCGCAACCCCTGGGTCCTGCGAGATCTGGATACCAACGCGGATCTCCAGGCGGCCGCAGCATACCTGCGCTGTGTCCACCTTTCCCCCACCGAGCAAATGCGGGTGCACAGGAGCCGGCGCTCCTACCACGGCGACCCGGTTTCCGAGGAACAGCTGGGGTGGATCGTGGACTCCGCGCGCTATGCGCCGACATCGAGCTTCATCCAGGCCTACTCCGTCGTGGCAGTGCGCGACCCGGACAAGAAGCGTGCGGTCGCCCGCTTGTGCGGCGACCAGCCTCATATCCTCGAGGCGCCGGTGTTCCTCGCGATCTGTGCCGATCTCTACAAGCTCAAGCTCTGCTGCGAGCGCCACGGCAAGGACCTACGCCACCGCAGCCTGGAGGTCTTCGTGCAGGCTTCCATAGACGCTGCGTTGGTGGGCCAGAACCTCCAGCTTGCGGCGGAATCCGAGGGGCTGGGGTCCTGCATGCTGGGCGCCGCGAGAAACCACCCGGTCGAGCTGGCACGGCTGCTGGACTTGCCCAGGCACGTCTACGTGGTGTTCGGGATGGTGATCGGCAGGGCCAGGGACGAACCCGTGGCCCGTGGGCGCATGCCCCTCGACGGAGTGCTGCACCACGAGAGCTACCGCACCGACCACCTGCAGGAGGCGATCGACGCCGCGGACGCCAGCATGCGGGACTGGGCTCGGCGCACCAACCGCGAGCTGGGCGGCTACCTCGGGCGCCCCGTGAACGAGCAGAAGGGCTGGAGCGATCGGATGGCGGCGCTCTGGGGCAGGGACCGTGACTTCCGCGCCGCCCTGGGGCCGGAGCTGGCCGCCCTGGGCTTCGGCTTCTTCGAGGTGCCCTAGCACGGGTGAAGGGTGCTGGTCGGGCATCTGCGGCGGACCGGGCAGGATTGCCTAAGCTCCCACCCCTCGACGGCTCGATGCAGGGACATGGCCCGAACCCTGACGGTCCCACCCTACGCTCTGGCGGCACTGCCCCTTCTCGCGACACTGCTGGCATCCTGCAAGACTCCTGAGTTTGCGGCCGAGGCCGGGTACATGGTGATGGAGATGGCCGGTGAGTTCGGCTTTGCAGGTTCCGGTGGCGGTGGCGGCACCGCGAACATCAACCTCGGCGAGGGCTTGGACATCTCGAACGCGGATTCTCCCTATCTCAAGTTGGAGACCTCGGCGCTGGGGTTCCGCTTTGAACTGTCCGGCTTCAAGTACTCTGATTCGGGGGACTCCATCCTGAACGCCAACTTCGGCGACATCATCGCCGGTTCGACGGTCACGACGGACGTGGACATGTGGAACCTCAAGGGCACGATCGCCTATGAGGTGCTGGACCTCGGATTCCTGCGTGTGTCCCCCGGAGTCAGCCTGGACTACTTCGACGTCGATTTGGACATGGTGGCAACGTCACCCATCGCCGCGTTCGAGAAGATCGACTTCCGGGCGCCGGTTCCGATGCCCTACGTGAACGCACAGCTGGAGTATGGAAGCTTCACCCTCGACGCAGAGCTGTCGGGCATGTCCGCGAACCTGCCGGACGCAGACGGCCTCTATTGGGACTTGAGCACCAAGCTGCGCTACAAGCCGCTTCCCCTGGTCGAGGTTTTCCTCGGCTACCGCTACCTCCAGATCGACGCCGACGGCACGACCGACGGCCAGGACTTCGACGCCGACATTCACCTGAACGGCCTGTTCTTTGGCGGCAGGATCAGCTTCTGAGCCGGATCACGAACGGCGGAGGCTTGGCGAGGGCAACGTCAGGTGAGACTCGAGGATCCGCTTGGCTTCACTGGTACGCAGGAACCTGAGCAACTCCGCCAGTCCGGGTTGCCACTCCGTCGTGTAGATCAGACGGAAGGTGCAACCGAGGGGATAGGCACCGCGGAGGTAGTTGGCCACGCTGGCCCGCATGTCGTTGATCTCGAGGGCACGTACATCTTCCCTTCGACGCTCGTACCTGTGGATCGCGACGAGGCCCAGGGCTCGGGGCTCCCGGGACACGTAGTCGAGAACGCGGTCACCGTCGGGCAGCAGCACGGCAATCTCTGCAGCCTTGCCGGTCATCTGTAGTAGCTTGGCGGCCGGATCGTCCCTCCGGGCAGGCGCCTCGCAAACCGGTTGGATTGGAAGTGCCTGCCATCCCACGTCGCGCCAGTTGTTGATGCGGCCGTCCAGGACCTTCTGCAGCCCATCGCTGAACAGTGAGCTGACGGTATTGCTGGGATGCGCGACGACCACCGCGATGCGATAGCCAAGCACCTTGGCGATCAAACCATGCTTGATCTCGTTGGATGACAGCGGCACTCCCACGATGGCGGCGCTGTTCTGCGTGATGACGTTGCCGATGCAGGCCCGGTCGTGCTCCTCCAGGAGTACGAGGTCGATACGAGGATGAGCGCCTTCGAAGGATTCCTCCAGGTCGTCACCGAAGAGGTACCGGGCGCTGGGCGAGCAGAACAAGCGCAGGCTGAGCCGCCCGCCGGGCGGCGGCGCCGTGGCCATGAGAGGCGCTGCGGGAATCCGCTCCGGGACAGCGGTGTCTTGCAAGTCGGCTGTGCCCTGCAGGACGGAAGCATCGTCCAACCCCTGTCCAAAGGTGCCCGCGTAGCCCTCCTCGTCGTAGAGGCTGCTCAGGTCGTCCCCACAGCCGGTGAGCATCACCGTCGCCAGCAGCCAGAGTGCGGTTTTCCTGCCCATTCTTCCTGGGTCTGTTGCGAGGCCCGACGGTCCGGGCACACCCGTTGTTGCACTATCGATCATTGGAAAGGGCGTCGTTGAGGAAAACAACGACAATGCCGATGTCACGGGCACCTGGGAACGCCCTTTGGCGCTTGCGAGCGCCTCGTTCGGGGGCTCGGAGGCCGAAGAGGGCCACTTGGGGGACGCCCAGGAGCACTGGAGCGCACCTAGGAGAGGGCCAGCACCAAGCGCGGGATCGACACCCCGTAGCGATAGGAGGTGCCGAAATGTCCGTCCTCGAACACCTCGAATTCGTGGGCGACCCCCAGCTCCTCCAGGGTTGCGTGCAGCAGGCGAGCGCCGAGGTGCAGGTGGAACTCATCACGGCTGCCGACATCGAGGAACAACAGGTCCAGGGACGTCAGCGCATCCCGGCAGGATGCCACCATCCGGCATGGATCGTGGGCCAGCCATTGTTCGAAGACATCGCGTCGGAAGGCCCCGCTCACCGGGTCGAAGGGCAGCTCGTAGCCAGCACCGTCCTGGCGCGGCGAGTAACAGGCAGACATCGCCAGGATGCTCAAGGTGAGGATCTGCTCCGTGGACTTCTTCTCCTTGGTGTGGAAGTCGATCAGGAACTTCTCCACGGAGCCGCTGCGGGCAACCGCCGCCGCGGCCTTTGGAATGTCGGGTAGATAGCCGTACTCGAAGTAGCAGTCGCCGCTGTGGCAGGCGACGGCGGCAAAGGTGTCTGAGGCCTCCATGCCCAGTCGGAGAGCGCCGTAACCACCACTGCTCTTGCCGGCCACTCCGGTGCGTCCGGTCGCCAGGCGATCCTTGAGGAAGGGGACGATCTCCTGCACCAGGTAGTCCTGGTAGCGGCCCACGGCCGGCGAGTTGATGTACTGGCTGCCGCCCAGGGCGGTGCTGCAATCGGGAAGGGCCAGCACCGCGGCGGACATACCGCTGGCGATGAGACCGTTCATGCGGTCGTCGATGGCGGGGGACCAGAGGCTGTCGGCGAGCAACATGCGGCCGCGACCGCCGAAGCCCGGCAGGAGCAGGATCAGCGGTAGTCCCTGGCAGTCCCTGGGGTCGTGATCAGGCGGCAGATAGACCCAAACGACGCGCTCTACGGGATCACCCAGGGGATTGTCCTTCAACACCTCGCTGGTGAACGACCAGCCGTGAACGACGCCCTTGCCCTTGGTGTTGCTCCTGGCCAAATGACAGGAGTCTACCCTGGTTCGGCAAGGGGAAGACAGTGCCGAGAGATCACCAGATCAGCTGGAACACGTTGCCCGTTCCGATGCTGGTGAAGGCGGTCCTGCTCTGAGCGTAGCTGCCCTCTCCGGAAAGCACGGTCATGGGGATGATTGGCGAACCGACTGTGGTGCCGAGGGTGACCTTGACGCCGTCCGAGACCGCCAGGTTGGCGGCCGGGTTCACCCGCGGGTCCAGGACCAGCCACTGGTTGTAGAGCACGATGCCGGCAAAGACACTCTTGTTCGGTACCGGGACCTTCAGCTCGGCGAAGCCACCGATGTTGGTCTGGGTGAAGGACCATCCGGTCAGGTCCGTGTAGATGTTGCAGGGTTGCAGGCCCATGAACCCCAGATTTGCCGGCAGCGGAGTGCTGTTCCAGGTCTTGGTGTTGAGGCCGAAAACCGACGCACAGCGGACGTTGTTGGGTGCGCCAAAAAGGTAGAGCTCCAGGTTGCCGCCGCCAGGTCCAGGGGCCCAGCCGTAGACCCGGTTCTGACCGGAAGGACAACCCAGAGAGGTGTCGCTGATCAGCTCGACCTTGCCGAGACCTTCGGGCTGGCTCCACACCGCGTCCGTGTAGTAGTTGTAGGTGACGTTGCGAGACTCGTAGGCGTAGTGCTCCACGCACAGGTGCGGTCCCTTGAAGGCGAAGGGCGAGCTGAAGGGGAAGCGGATGTCGAAGGGCGGCAAGCCGGTGTTCGGCAGTGCCAGGTCCGGCATGTTTGCAGTGGGCCCGGGATTGGGCCCAATGTCCAGGGTGCCGGCGAACAGGCCGGTGTTGCCGGTGACGTACGCGGGTCCCGCTAGGATCGAGTCGCTGCTGTAGTTGCCCATCAGCACGCGCCAGGTCGGGATCGGGATCGTGGTGGACCGCGGCTTGCGGGTCATCGGCTCCACCTTGTTGCCGTTCACGTAGAGAACGTTGCCATCGCGCCGGTAGCGGATCTCTTTGATGGACTGGTTGAGCGCGGCCGCGACCAGGGAAGTGTGCACGAACTGCTGGTGGCGGATCTGGTCCATCCCCAGTGCATGGTCGAGGGTGTTGCCTTCGATGGTTGCGTACGCGGGTGGAACCACCAGGCTACCGGACTGGGCTGCTGGAGCAGCGGTCAACAGGATGGTTGTCAGGGCGCCAGCGGCCATGGCTTTCAACAGAGCAACGCGTTTCATGTCGACTTCCTGGGACTCCGTGGTCGGAATGGGTCTGATTGGGTCCGAATGGCTCGAAACCGGCGTCGGTCGGGTAGGCGTCGGCGGTCCTTCGGGACGGGGGCCGTCCTGGCCGGCCGTCCTTGGGGACAATCGCGAATGAGCGTATGGAATGGGTGTCTGGGGGGGAACCCGCCGCCGCCGCGCCTGCTGTAATGGTTCTGTATTCCGGACAAATTGGAAGTATTGACAGACAGAGATTGTCCAGTAGCTTGCTTGGCCATGGAGCTGCCCCATCTGTCCCCGGACGGGAGCGAGCCGGTCGTGGACCAGGTCGCCAGGCACTACCGCCGTGCCATCGAGGACGGCCGGCTGCGGCCCGGGGATCGGCTGCCGACGATCCGCGCCGTGGCCCAGCTCACCGGCGTCAATCGGGCGACGGTTCAGGATGCGTACCGGCGCCTCCGGGAGCTGGGCCTGGTCAGCTCCACGGTCGGCCGTGGCACTTCCGTGGTTGCGCCGTCGGAGGCACCGGGGGCTGAGTCGCGCCCCATCAGCGCCGGTGCCAGGGCTGCCTGGCAGCACCTCAGGGACCAGGAGCGGGTCCCTGCCGCAGACAGCCCGGTGCCGACGGTGGCGAACTTCGCGGAGCTCCTGCCAGACCACGACCTGTTCCCGGTGGGCGACTTCCGGGTGTCCTTGGAGAGGGTGCTGGACCGGAAAGGGGGCAGGCTGCTCCTCTACGGGCAGCCCACAGGCGACCTGGAGCTTCGCCAGTTGCTGGCGGAACGGGACCAAGACTGCACAGATTCCGAAGCCGCAGATCCCGACGAAGTCCTGGTGACCAGCGGCGCCCAGCAGGGCATCGACCTCGTCCTGCGGACGTTCACCCGCCCGGGTGATGCGGTAGCGGCGGCCGTTCCCACCTACCACCACCTGTTCGGTCTGCTCAAGGCCCACGGACTCGGTCTGGCACCCATCCATGCGGGACCCGACGGGGTCCACGCCGAGGACCTTGCCCGGGCCCTGGCGCGGCCTGACGTCCGGTTGCTCTACGTGATGCCCACGTTCCACAACCCCACGGGGCGGACCCTGCACCGGCAGGCACGCAGGGCCCTGATGAATCTGGTGTGCGAGAGTCGAGTGCCAGTCCTCGAGGACGAGTTCGAGTTGGAGCTGCGGTTTCGGGGTGAGGCTCTTCCCAGCCTCAGAAGTCTGGATCCCCGAGGTCTCACGGCGACAGTCCGTACCTTCAGCAAGGGTCTCTTCCCTGGGGTCCGGCTGGGCTGGGTGCACGCCCGCAAGGACGTCCTGGGACCGATGGCTGCCTTGAAGCGCTACACCGATCTCGAGACCAGCCCGCTGTTGCAGGCGGCGCTTGTGGACTTCGCCACCCGCGGTGGCCTCGACGAGTACCTGGAGCTGTTGCGAGCAGAGCTGCGCCGCCGGCACAGCGTTGCCCAGCAAACCCTCGCCCAGGCCATGCCAGCGGGCTCCACCTGGTCTGATCCTGATGGCGGCTTTGCCCTCTGGGTGGAAGCGCCCGCGGGAATCGACAGCCGGGAGCTGGCGGCAGGGGCGGCAGCGCGGGGCGTGCTCGTCTGCCCGGGTCAGCTGTTCCACCCCGATGACTACGCGACCCCCGGTGTGCGTCTGTCCCTGTCACGCACCAACGAGACCCAGATCCAGGAAGGCATCCGGATCCTCGGCGAATGTGCCAGCGAGCTACTGGCCGAGGTCCGCAGTCCCTCCAACCGTCCCCTGTTCCTATGAGTCCTCTGAGAGTTCTCTGAGGCTCCTCCTCAAAGCAAGGCAAAGGTACCCAAACAGCGAACCAGTCATGAAGGTCCACCACGAAGTTCCCGGGTTCACCAGGCAGGAGGTCGAGAGCAAGATCGGCTTCTGTGAGCAGCTCAAGGGCGGCGTCATCATGGACGTGGTGAGTGCCGAGCAGGCGGCCATCGCCGAAGAGGCCGGCGCCGTTGCGGTAATGGCTCTGGAGCGCGTCCCCGCCGACATCCGCAAGGACGGCGGCGTCGCTCGTTCGGCAGACCCCGAGAGGATCCAGGAGATCCAGCGGGCGGTCTCGATCCCGGTGATGGCGAAAGTGCGCATCGGCCACTTCGTCGAGGCGCAGATCCTCGAGGCCCTGGAGGTGGACTGCATCGACGAGAGCGAGGTGCTGACCCCCGCGGACGAGGAGTTCCATGTCAACAAGCGTCAGTTCCGGACGCCGTTCGTGTGTGGATGCCGCGACCTGGGTGAGGCCCTGCGTCGAATCCACGAAGGCGCTGCCATGATCCGCACCAAGGGCGAGCCCGGGACCGGCAATATCGTCGAAGCGGTACGGCACATGCGGGCGGTCACTGCTGCGATCCGCGGATTGAAGGGGCTGGCTCAGGAGCAGCTGGAGAAGACCGCCTTTGCCTGCCGGGTCCCTGCGGAGCTGGTGCGATGGGTTGCCGAGCACCAGAAACTGCCGGTGCCGAACTTCTCCGCCGGCGGCATCGCCACGCCGGCAGACGCGGCGCTCGTCATGCAACTCGGCGCGGAGGCGGTGTTCGTGGGCAGCGGCATCTTCAAGTCGGAGGATCCAGTCAAGCGCGCCCGCGCCATTGTCCAGGCGGCGGCCAACTTCGAGGATGCGGCTACCTTGCTGGCAGCTTCCCGAGGCTTGGGCCGGGGGATGGATGGCCTGGAGGTGACCAACATGCCCGCAGCCGAGCGGATGGCGAGCCGCGGCTGGTAGAGATGGTCGTCGGCGTCCTGGCTCTGCAGGGTGACTTTGCCGAGCACCAGGCGGTGCTGGCTTCCCGCGGGGTTGCCACCCGACCGATCCGCAGGCCGCAGGATCTGCCAGGTATTCAAGGGCTTGTGTTGCCAGGCGGAGAGAGCACCACGATGTTGAGGCTCTTGGATATCCAGGGCCTGGCCGAGCCTCTTTCCAGGCTGCTGGTCACCGACATGCCCGTCCTCGCTACCTGCGCCGGCTTGATCCTGCTGGCACGCGAGGTGGTGGATCCCGTCCAGGGGAGTCTGGGGGTCCTGGACCTCAGGGTGGCCCGCAACGGCTACGGACGCCAGCTGCACTCAGGCACCTTTCCTCTGCGGGGCGCCGCGATTCCCTCCGGGGCCTGCGGTGTTTTCATCCGTGCGCCGCGAATCCTGCGGGTGGGGCCCGAAGTCGAGGTGCTGGCGTGCCGGGGACAGGACCCTGTCCTGATCCGGTCGGGTCCCGTCCTGGGAGCCTGTTTTCATCCCGAGCTCCAGGAAGGTCATTTCGTGACCGATTGGTTTCTGCGTCAGGTAGGTGGACGTCGACAGGTTTTCTCCGGCCCTTCTCGACCTGCCTTGCGTAGCGAGGGTGGCGCGAAGCCCGGATGAAGTCTGGCTGTCCTGGGAAGAATCTGCTCAACTTGCGCCGTTGAGCCTGTACCGCACTGCATGGCGTGACATGGCGTAAACATGGATCGACCGTCTTACTTGCTGCTGATCGTGCTGTTCTTCTTCGCGGCACTGGTCGCGATCCCCGCCTTCCCCCTGGGACAGTCCCCGGAGGATTCCTCGGCAACGGCCGGGAGTGGGGGCCTCGTGGTCCTGCAGATGGGTGGACCCTCACCGAAGGCGAGCGTGGAGCTCTCGGGGGAGCTCTCGGGCCGGGTAGTCGACGTGGTTGGGTGGCCCCTTGCCGGCGCCGAGGTCACGTCAGGCAGCAGCCACACTACCACGGACGCGGACGGCGGCTTCCGGCTGCGCGTAGCCGAGAACGAGTCGACTCACCTGGCGG
>QJVU01000360.1 GCA_003235605.1 Planctomycetota bacterium
TCGAGGGGCACGCGGCCGGCACGTTGACGCTCCTGTCCCGGGGTGGCCAGGACCTGCACGGAGGAAGACCGAGCTGCCGAGGAAGGTCGTGCCGCCGCCTTGCCCAGGGCATAGGTGTTGAAGCGGTCGAAGCCGACGATGACGGCAGACTGGAAGCCGGCCTTGCACAGCTCCTCCTGGATGCCCGAGGCCCAGGCCTCGAGGGACGGGAACAGGCGCTCGAAGCCCGAGGCATTCAGCCAGAAGACCCCGGGCTCTCCCACCGCGGGTTCCACCTCCGGCGTGAACCTGCGCAGGAGCCGGGCCAGGCGGTCTACCTGGGCCCGGATCTCGTCTTCGTTCACGACACCGGCGCGCAGCCCTGCTGCAAGAGAGAGACCCTCGGCATAGCGATGGCCGGTGTGCACCCGACTTCGCCGGGCCCGTTCGTTCACCCAGAGGACGATCCCCTGGGGCTCGTCCCGGTCCACGACAGCGACCGGGCACCGCGCCCAGTCGGGATGGCGCAGGATCAGGAGCTGCAGGGGCAGCGCCGGAACATCAACGCAGCCCCACCGCTCCATCAAACACCTGCGCGTGGTGCCACTCCTGTCCCCGTCGCTTGTCCTTGGTGACGTGCAACGTGCACTCGAACCTGCCGGCCTCCACCCTCTGCCGGTGGCAGGTGGCCCGCAGGGAGACCAGGGAGCTGACCGCAGCCATGCCGCTCTCCCCCGAGCGCGAGGCCCCTGAGCCCGAGGCAGCAAGGTAGACGAGCACCGCCTCGTGCCTCTTGACGAGGCCGGCAAGGCGCACCTGGGCCGGGAGGGGCACGTCGATCGGCGCCGGCAGGTCCAGGACTACCAGTCCGAAAGCGCCGGAACGCAGCAGGTGGTCGGCGGCTCGCAGCATGGCGGCGGCGGTCTCCACCCGCACGAACAAGAGCGCTCCCAGGTCGACACCGTGCCGGGCCACGTCGGGGGGAAACACCGTCGCCGCCGGAAGGGTGATCCAGGCCACGGGCTCCTGCTGCTGCTGGGCTTTCAGGACCAACCCCACCGCAACGGTCAGGACCGCGGTGGCACCCTGGCCCGACAGCTCGACGACCCGACCAGACAGATCCGCCAGGCTCCAGGTGGCGGATGCACGATGATCCGGGACGGCATTGCCCCGGAGCACCTGGCCGGAGGTCAGAAGCTGCTGCATCCGTGCTGCGGTGCCCATCCCAGCAGTAAAGCAGACAAATGTCTGTTGATCAAGGAGGAGCGGCCTTGGCAGCTGGAAGTCCGGGATGCTGACGGGGATAGAACTGCGTGTCCTACTTTCGGAGGCCAGTACCCAGACCTAGAATTTCCTGGCATGGACCCGGACACCGCACGCACCCTCAAGCTACTGGAGGATGTGACCAGGGACCTCGAGACCGAAGGCCCCGTCCCCCTGGACGAGGTCTACCTGCGGATGATCGCCCGCGTCGAGGCCATGCCCCAGAACCAGAACGGGGCCGACAAGAGCGCGGTGTGGGAAGGCCTCGAATCCGATCGCCTGCACTTTGCCAGGGCCCGCCTGAAGAAGTAGCCAGTGGACCCCTTTCACAAGCTCGCCCACGGCCTCCACCAGGCTGCGGTCCGGTTTGTGGTGATCGGGGTATGGGGTGCCAACTACTGGGCTCACGAGGCTGGGGTCGTCTTCACCACCCGCGACCGTGACCTGTTCCTACCCCCCGATCCACACAATCTCCTTGGGGCCTGGAAGGCCTGTGAAGCTGCGGGGCTCGACCTCTTCTCGGGGGACGAACCGCTCGACATGCCCCGGGATGAATGGCTGGCCCGCAAGGTCGTGGAGCGACGGGCGGTGACCGGGGCCAGGGACGGAGATCTCCTCCAAGTCGACCTCACCCTGCTGATGGCTGGCTTCGACTTCGAGACGGTCTGGCGGGAACGGCGGACCTTCCTGGTGGATGGCGTCGAGATCCCCACCGCGCGACTCCTGCACATCGTGCAGTCGAAGGCCCAGGCGGGCCGGCCCAAGGACCGACTGTTCCTGGCCACCCACAAGGAAAACCTCCGCCAGCTGCTGGGGGAGCAGGGAGCATGAAGCCACATCAGGGGTTCACGATCCGGAGGAAGCTCTTCCCTCAAGGAGATCCGTGACTGCCTGGCAGGCGGCGATGCATCGTGTTCTCGATTCGTGCCTCCAGGGTGGCGACGTTGGCTTCGCGCACAGGCGGGAGCGCCGGGCCTGCCTTTGCGGCCCGCTCGTCCGACGTCTTGGCTCCCGAGCGCAGCGGGTTTTGAGAAATGCCGGCCTGACCGCTGGAACGCACAGGGGGACTGCTACAACGACGCCGTGACCCCAGATCGTGCCGGCACCCTTGCGCGTCTTCCTTCGTGGACCGGCGTGACCGTGCTCGCCGCAGTCGCGTTCACGCTCTATGTCCTGACGCTGCAGACGGCGCTCTTCAACGACGGGATCTTCTTCGTGAACCGTCTGGAGGCCGGAGAGATCTTGTTCAACCACCTGCTCTATCTGCCGGTGGTGGATCTCTTGCATCGGTTCGTGAACCTGTTGGTCCCCGTGACGACGGAGACCACCCTCAAGCTCGTGTCGGCGGCCTGTGGGGCGGCGACCCTAGTCCTGGTCTACCAGTGTGCCAGGTCCATGCTGCGCAGACCGGAGCCAATTGTCGGTCCTGCCCTCATGGCCTCCGCAACAGTGGCTGTTCTGCCGGGCTACTGGTTCTTCGCCACGGCGTCGGAACTCCACGCGCCCCTGACCCTGTGCGCAACCGTGTTGTTCCTGGGACTCCTGCGGGCCGTGGACCAAGGACGGCCGCGGTGCGTCGGGGACGGAGTGCTGCAGTTCGTGGGAGCGGGCCTTACCCCGGCGGCACACCTGAGCGGTCTCGCCGCAACGCTGCCGGCAGCGTACGCCGCGATCCACAGCGACCAGCGCCGTGACGTGGCGCGGCGGCTGGGACTGGGATTCGGCCTGTTCGCAGCCGTGTATCTTGGCATCCTCTGGGGCTTCGATCTCCTCGACAGCTACCAGTCCCAGTACGGCTCCCTGCACCGGATCGTGTTCACGGAACCCCACAGGGTGCCAGGGATGTTGGGCACGGCCCTCTCCGAGCTCCTGCTGTACTCCGCCCCGGCTTCCACCCTGGTGCCATTCGGGTTGCGCTTGCTGTTCCCCCTGGCGCCGAGGCAGGCATG
>QJVU01000147.1 GCA_003235605.1 Planctomycetota bacterium
CGGCGGCAACCGTGCGAGCCCACTTCATCCTCCGCTGCATCAGTTCCATGCAGCCCGACGGCCTTGTCATTCTCTCGACTCGTTCAAGGGTCTCCTTCACGCCGGAACGCAGCTCCTGACGTGCGCTTCGACCGCTCCACCACTCGTCCCTTGGAGCGTCCTCGTCGGGATGGGTGTCCAGGTACTTTTGAAGTCGTCCTTGCTCGCCCAGGATCGTCTGCACCTCTCGCTTCCAACGCTCCATGGCCGGGATGCTCGCGGGCCTGGCTACCGGGGGGTTTTTCAACTCCTCTTCCTCCAGCGACCTGAGTCCCCGGGCCAGGCCAAGCATGTTGAAGTCTGCGAGCGCACGCTTGTAATCAATTGCGTAGGCCGTCACAGCTAGAAGCGCGGCCAACACCAACAGAATGAAGGACGCCGCTACCCAAACAGCTACCTTATGTCGTCGAACGAACTTCTTGATCAGGTAGGTGCGAGTCTGCCTGCGGACACCCACCGGCTGACAGTCCAGGAAGCTCTCCAGATCCGCGGCCAACTGCCCGACGCTCGCGTACCGGTGGTCCGGGTCCTTTTCGAGGGCACACATCACGATGGCGTCGACGTCGTCCTCTAGTCGCTTTCTCAGCTTGAGCTGCGATTCGAAACCCCGGTAATTCGCCAGGGTGGCGTGGCGCTCGCGTCCGGCACGAACACTCGGCAGGACAGGATCCCGATTGCAGATCATCTCGATGATCTGTACGAGCGTCTGGTTCTCTCGGTCGACGGGCAGGGGAAAGTGACCCGTTAGAAGCTCGTACAGGGCGGCGCCCAGGGAGTAGACGTCGGTACGAGTGTCTATAGTCGATCGGCCCTCCGCTTGTTCTGGGCTTATGTACTCGTAGGTTCCAAGGAACTGGCCGGGCAGAGACAGGGTCGGAGTATCTTTGACGTCGGGGTCGAGGATCTTGGCCAGGCCGAAGTCGATGATCTTGGGCTGTGGCTCCCCGGGGGTGCCCCGCACCAGGATGTTCGAGGGCTTTAGGTCCCGGTGGATGATGCTCCTCTGGTGGGCGTACTCGACGGCCTTGCACGCTCGGATGAACAGGGCCATCCGCTCTCTGATACCGAAGCGATGGTCATCGCAGAACTCGGTGATCTTGGTGCCGGGCACATACTCCATGGTGAAGTACGGCCGGTTGTCCTCCGTACGTCCTGCCTGGTAGATCTTGGCGATGCCCTCGTGGTCCAGCATCGCCAGCACCTGGATCTCGAAGTCGAACCGAGCGAGCAGCGTGCTGCTCATGCCGTGCTTGAGCACCTTCAGGGCAACGACCTGGCGGAACGGCTCCAACTGCTCGGCCAGGTAGACGTCGCCCTGACCGCCGGTTGTGAGGTGGCGGACCCGGTACGGACCGATTGTCTCGAGGTCCAACTCCGTGGGTATGTCGAGATCGGGCCCAAAGATGAACTGCAGATGGCCGATAACCGATTCGGCTATGTCCGGATGCAGCCTGCGGAAGTCGTCGATACAACTGAACCCCTTGGTCTCGATGCGCTCTACACACTCCGCCAGGTGTCTCTCCAGCGATGAATCAAGAGGCTCCGACAGTCTGGGGTCGGGATTCATGGACCGGTGCTCCCCAGCCCGGCTTGATACACGGCGGGCAGAGCGGCTGAGGTTGAGGGAAGATACCTCATGGCCACAAAGGGCTCCGCGGCGAGCGTAGGTGAGACTCTCCTCCCCAACAGTCCGCCGAAAGCATACCGACATGTTGCGCGAGGGCAAGGACCCTCGGTCTCGAAATGGGGAGGATCTGGCAGTTGGAGGTTCTTCTCAACTTTGCCTGGGTTGGAGGGGCGGTGGAGAAGGTACGCACCTAGCTGGTCCCCTTGTAGGTGAGGAAAGGAGGCTGCGGCCAAGCGATGCAGTTTCTGGATAATTGAAAACCAGCCAGCACCGGGTTGCGGGGAATGATGGATCCACGGGTTGGATCCGATTAACTCGGTTTTGATCACTCTTCACCAAGACACCGAAAGAGGCGCGGAATCGTTGCGCTGGTTTTCAAGGAATCTGGGTGTTCTGGTCCTGCCCTGGACGAGCCCCTTCCAGCAGGTATTCCAAACGAGGCCTTCAGTTCGGTGAGACTCGACACGGATTACCGCGAAGGGCTGCCCATCGGCGTGGTGTAGAGCGCCCGCAAAAAAACTCCGGTTTGTGAGTCACGGAACCGGCCTCCCTTCGCTGTGAAGGACGTAAGCCGGAAACCTCAACGGAGCAGACCATGAATTCCCCGGTGCCCCATGGGAGAGCGGGGCTTGCCCCGGTCCGTGTCCCGACCCTGGTCTTGGTTGCGCCCGTTCTCCCCACTGCGAGAACGATCCACCCGGCGCCACTCGTCGTCTCCCGGGCAGAGGTTGGCGCAAACCAAGTGCTCAAGTCGGCTTCGGTGACCGGAGGGGCCTGATGGATCCAACCCTCATCGCCACTGACGCACACCAACAGGAACACCGACAGCGCACTCCCGGCCAGCCACCAACAGAAAAGCAACTGTCGCGGGTCTACACCGAACTCCGGACGCTTGCCGCCACGATGATGGCGAGTGAGCGCAAGGACCACACCCTGCAGCCCACGGCCCTGGTACACGAGGCCTGGCTGCGCCTGAAACAGGGCGACGGCCCCAGCCTCGACGACCGGACACAGTTTTTCCGTGCCGCCGCCGAGTCGATGCGCCGGATCCTGATCGAGCATGCGCGTCGAAGGAAACGCCTGAAGCGGGGCGGGGATCGCCAGCGAATGCCCATGAACCTGGGTGAGCTGGCGGCGGGGGAGGATCCTGGGGTAATCCTGGCAGTCGACGAGGCCATACAGCGCTTAGCGAAAGAGGATGCACGGACTGCCGACGTTGTCCGTCTGCGCTTCTTCGTTGGGCTCTCGGTCGCCGAGACCGCAGAAGCCCTTGATCTTTCCGAGCGTAGCGTGCACCGGGAGTGGTCCTACGCCCGGGCGCGGCTGGCGCAGCTCTTGGACCCGGACTGATGTCCAAGAGCTCGCAAGCTGGAAACCGAAACCGCGAGGATGACCGATGCCCGACAGGGAACGCGTCAAGACGCTGCTGGATGAGGCCCTTGCCCGGCCTGCTCCGGAGCGCATGGTGTTCGTAAGAGGGGCCAGCGGGAGTGACTCCCGGCTCTGCGACGAGGTCGTGGCGTCACCGCTGGCAACGTGCTGACCGACTCGAGCAGGCTGACCGAGACAGCCGGCAGCATGGTGGGTCGTTACAAGCTGCTCGAGAAGATCGGCATCGGCGGCTTCGGGGTGGTGTGGATGGCGGAGCAGCAGGAGCCGGTCATCCGCAGGGTGGCCTTGAAGGTCATCAAGCTGGGCATGGACACCAGCCAGGTGGTCGCGCGCTTCGAGGCCGAGCGCCAGGCCCTGGCGCTGATGGACCACCCCAACATCGCCAAGGTGCTGGACGGCGGCACGACGGAGAGCGGCCGGCCCTACTTCGTGATGGAGCTGGTGAAGGGGGTGCCGATCACGGAGTACTGCGACAAGGCACGGCTGGGCATGAAGGAGCGGTTGGCGCTGTTCATGCAGGTGTGCCACGCGATCCAGCATGCCCACCAGAAGGGCATCATCCACCGGGACATCAAGCCAGGCAACGTGCTGGTTGCGCTCCACGACGGGGAGCCCGTGCCGCGGGTGATCGACTTCGGAGTCGCCAAGGCGATCGACCGCAGGCTGACGGAGCGGACGCTGTTCACGGAGTTCCGGCAGCTGATCGGGACGCCGGAGTACATGAGCCCGGAGCAGGCGGAGATGTCGGGTCTGGACATCGACACGCGTACGGACATCTACGCGTTGGGTGTGCTGCTCTACGAGCTCCTGACCGGGACGGTGCCGTTCAGTTCCACTGAGCTCAGGGAGCGGGGATATGCCGAGATGCTGCGGGTCATCCGGGAGCAGGAGCCGGCGAAGCCGAGCACGAGGATCAGCACGCTGGGCGACGTGTTGGCGGATGTTGCTGCCAGGCGACGAACGCAGCCCGAGCAACTGGGGGGGATCATTCGCGGTGACCTGGACTGGATCGTCATGAAGGCGCTCGACAAGGACCGGCGTCGCCGATACGAGACGGCGAGGGACCTGGCCACGGACGTGCGGCGACACCTGGAGCACGAGCCGGTGGAGGCCAGTCCGCCGAGCAGAACCTATCGGCTGGCCAAGATGCTGGTTGCGACCGTGCTCTGCGTGTTCGTGTCGCTGGTCCTGGGACTGGTGGCCACGCTCTGGCAGGCAGGGGAAGCGAAGGCCAACGAGCGCCTTGCGCAGAAGAACGAGACAGAGGCTCGAGCGCTTGCACTCGCCAATGCGTCGACGACCGCCCTCTCGACCAGACCCGAGGTCGCGCTCCAACTTGCCTGGGAGTCACATCGCCTTGACGAAACCTGGCATTCCCGAAGTGCGCTGCAGGCGGCCTTGCTCGCTGCGCACGAGTTCAAGACGCTTCCGCGCCATCGAGGCCTGGTGTGGGCGGGAGCACTCTCACCGGACGGGAGCCGGTTCGCGACCTTTGACTATGATACGGTCCACGT
This sequence comes from Planctomycetota bacterium, assembly GCA_003235605.1. The sequence continues at coordinate 4,573 of QJVU01000147.1, forward strand.
TCTCGCCGCGGACGGCACCCTGCTGAAGACGTTTCGGATACCGCCGGACCCCATCAAGAAGCAGTGGTCCACAGGGAAGAAGACCGACCTCGTTTTCGTGTCGAACACTCGGCTCCTGACTGCGTGCGTGAATGGTCGGGTCTACCTGTGGGATATCGACAAGGAGACGCCTGTGCCTGTCCGGAGGTTCGAGCACATAGGTGATGACGGACACTTCGTCCCGGTGATGAGCGTTGCAGTGCAGGGAGAGTGGATGCTGACGGGTGATCAGATGGGTGTCATCCGGCTTTGGTCGCTCACGTCGGATGCTCCGCCGCGCAAGTTCTACCAGCGGGAACCCGGCCGGACACAGTACATCATGTCTGTCGTCTTCAACCCCGATCCGAACGCGCCGCCGCATGCGTGGGCTGCCTCGGCATCACAGAATGGCACAGTCTGCCTGTGGAGCCGCGATGGAGAGTCTCGACTAATGCCAGGACCGGCAGCACCGGCCTCGTTCCTGCGCTTCTCGCCGGACGGCCGATACCTGGTCCGTAGCAATCCGGCGGTGATCTTGTACGACCTGCGCGACATGAGCGCGCGGTGGTTTTCGATCCAGTCCCCTGTGAACTCTGTGGAGTTTTCGCCACCCGGGCAATGGGAACACCGGAAGTGGATGCTGGTCGCCACTTCGAGACCGCGTATCCATCTACTCGATCTCGAGGGCACCGAGCTCGACACCTTTGTCGGGCACGCCGATCAGGTCTCGTTTGCGACCTTTTCCAAAGACGGTCGTCAGATCCTGTCGGGTTCTACGGACGGAACTTCGCGTCTCTGGCAACTCAACCACAGGTACACCCCGTCATTGCGTGGTCATACGGACTGGGTTCGAAGCGCGTCGTTTGCACCGGATGGTCCGGGTTTCATTACCTCCTCACGCGACGGCACGATTCGGCTCTGGGGACCGGACGGGATCCCGGAAGCGGTATTGCACGGGTCGGGCTCCAAGGACATCGCCCACAACATGCGTTGGGCGGTCATGGACTCACGAGAGCGGATCTATGGCTGCAGCGATGAGGGTGGTCTCGTCTGGTGGGATGAACGCGGAGCTATCCACCAAGAGTGGGACAGGGTCAAGTTGGGGGAGGCCACGAGTCTCTCACTCTCACCTGACCATCGTAGACTTGCCGTAGGAACGAAGAAGCGCGTCTGCATGTTCGATGTGTCTGGCTCGCAGCCGGTGCTGAAGACACAGATATCACCCCAGTATGCGCAATTCGTGTCGTTTTCCCCGGAAGGACAGACACTCCTC
>QJVU01000179.1 GCA_003235605.1 Planctomycetota bacterium
GGTCCGCTTCGTTCAGGATCCCACTGGAGAGGAGGCTGTCGACCACCGGCGTCCCCTCCCTGGCGGCATGTTCCCGCGCCTCCTCCACGTCCGTTTCCGAGATCCGGTCGGTGCGGACCATGTGGGCGAGCACCCGGTCCAGCATGGTGTGTTCATTGAAGTAGAGCGTTACGCCTCGTTGATCGAAGTACAGTGACCTCCAGGCTTTGGGTGACTGGATGCTCAGCCTCCCAACCTTCTGATTGAGGGCCAACATCTGGAACACCTGCGCCAGATCTACGCTTGCCAGATCCCCTTTGAGCGCCATGGACTCCCTTCTGTCGAGAAAAACACTCCCTTCCCGCGTGGAATCCGGGTCCCACGACGTCGACATGCCGGTAGTCCGCTATCGGCATTCCCATCTGGCAGTGTTGAGAGCCTTGCGGCGCACTCGGAATGGTCCTAACTTGTGTGCCTTGACGGGGCCCGGACGGCCCCTCCCGACATGGCCAGTTCCCTGCGTACGCCCTGGAGTCGCTTGCGCAGCGCCCTGCACGGGTTGCTGGGCCGGATCTGTTTTCGCCTTGGCAGCGCGGATCGCGCGCGCCGCCACTTCGAGCGGGTGTTGGAGCTCAAGGGCGACGACTTCACTGCCTATCTTTACCTCAGTCGACTCGCATACAGTGTCGGGGATTACGCCGGCTGGCGACGCGAGTTGGCGCATGCCCGGCGCACCTCGCCGGAACGATTCGCCCAGCAGAAATTCCCTTTCGAGCTGTTCGAGCCGCTCGCCGCTGGCACCATCCTGGAGGAAACCGGGGAACGCGCCACTTGGCGGGCGATGCGGGTGTCCTCTGTCGGGCGTCCAGGTGAGGGCGGCGAAAGAGACATGCTGAACGAGCGCGGTCTGTCCGCCTGCCCTGACGGCAGCCTCCGTCGCTACGGAGACGACTTCTGCTCGGAGCGCGAGCGAGAGAAGTTCAGCACGCTGCCGCCGATCGGCCCGGCTGATATTGCTGGCACTGATATCGAACGCCTGCTCAGGGATCTCTCCTCCCACTAGCCCCGATCCCGGGCTATCGTCTCCGACCCTGTCAGGTCCCGCTACTGCTGATGAAGCAAACCGCTCTGAAGTCCCAGCACGAGTCACTCGGTGCGCGCATGGTGCCGTTTGCGGGTTGGATCATGCCGGTGCAGTATCAGAGCATCCTGGAAGAGGTACGCATGGTCCGGAGCCGGGCCGGCCTGTTTGACCTTGGCCACATGGGCCGTGTGCGCGTTACCGGAAGGGACGCCACCGCCTTCCTGCAAGAGATACAGACCCAGGATGTCAGCTCCATGCCAGGCGGCGCCATCCGCTATGCCATGATCCTGGATGACGAGGGGCACACCCAGGACGACATCTTGGTCTACCGCCAAGAGGATGGCGCTGGTTTCTTCCTGGTGATCAATGCTGGCAACACTGCTCGCGATCTCGAGATCCTGCGCAACACGGCGCGGAAGTTCGACAACGTGATTCTGCGCGACCAGACCGACGAACTCGGGATGTTCGCGATCCAAGGACCGCTCTCCCAGGACATCGTCCAGAAGGTGACCGACACCGATCTCTCCTCGCTCAAGTACTACTACTGGACCATCGGCCGCGTCGCGGACCAGCCGGTGGAGATCTCGCGCACTGGCTACACAGGCGAAGACGGCTTTGAGATCTACGCAAGGCAGCAGTCCATCGGGGCGCTTTGGGCGGCAGTCCTCGAGGCAGGTCGCAGCGGTGGACTTGGGCCGGCGGGGTTGGGCTCACGAGACACTCTCCGTCTCGAAGCCGGCATGCCGCTCTACGGCCACGAGATCGACGAAACCACCACCCCTCTGGAAGCCGGCCTGTCCTGGGCGGTGAAGTTCACCCACGACTTCACCGGCCGAAAAGCGCTGGAGCGCATCCAAGCTGCCGGCGGCCCTGATCGCAAGCTGGTAGGCCTGACCACCGACAGCCGGCGGGTGCCCCGCCAGGGCTACCCTGTCCTTTGCGACGAACAGGAGGTCGGTAGGATCCTCTCCGGCGCCGCTTCGCCGACCTTGGCCACCAACATCGCAACCTGCTACCTGCCCAAAGGGCTTTCAGCCCCTGGTACCACGCTTGCGTTCGCCGTCAAGGACATGGTGGAGGTCGCCAGAGTTACGGCGTTGCCGTTCTACAAGCGGAAACGCTGACCTTCTACACAAACATCCGCGAGGAAGAACATGCGTCCGAACGATCGCAAATACTTGCAATCGCACGAATGGTGCAAGATCGAAGATGGGGTGGCCACTGTCGGCATCACCGACTTCGCCGTCTCCCATCTCTCCGACCTCGTGTTCCTGGATCTCCCGGAAACGGGCAGCACGGTAACAGCGGGGGAGAGCTTCGGGGAAATCGAGTCGGTCAAGGCGGTGTCGGATCTGTACTCCCCGGTTTCCGGTGAGGTCGTGGATGTCAACAGCGAGCTCCCTGACAATCTCGATACCTTGAATGCGGACGCCTTTGAAGCGGGTTGGATGATCAAGGTGAGATCCAGCGGGGAGTCGCCGGACTTGATGGACGCGACGACCTACGAGGAGCATATCAAGACCCTGGAGTAGGCGTCCTCGGCAAGACCCTGGGCGCCCTTGGCAGTGAACACCCTTCGGATCGTCCGCCACGGCTCGCTGCACCCGTGTCGGAACCTGGCCCTCGACGAGGCATTGCTGCAGACCCCAGGACCACCGACACTTCGGATCTATGACTGGTCACCTCCAGGACTCTCGTTGGGCTACTTTCAGCGCGCAGAAGCCTTCCGCTCAGTGCCTGGCGATCATGTTCTGGTGCGACGCATTACCGGCGGAGGCGCGATCTACCACACGAACGAGATCACGTTCGCGCTCACTGCCGATGCTGACCTGTTGCCGAGCAACGTACCCGCATCCTATGAGCTCATTCACGGCGCGGTGGCCGCTGCACTGGAACAGAACGGCGTCGCCACGAGGATGGCTGGATCGCAGCACCATGGTGGCCGGTGCGACGCTTCGGCCTGGTGTTTCCGCAACCCCTGCGGCGCAGATCTCGTCAGCCTCGCTGGAGTGAAGATCCTCGGCTCTGCCCAGCGCAGGTTGCAACGCCCACTGCGGCGAATCCTGCACCAAGGGTCCTTGATCGTTCCTCCGGACGTCAGGAAGGCGCAGCTGGTGAACGCCCTG
>QJVU01000338.1 GCA_003235605.1 Planctomycetota bacterium
CTGCGCTTGCGAGAGCGGCCCTCTCCCCAGACGCTGCTGTCCGGCGTGGGCCGAGTGCTGGCTGCCGGCGTGCAGGTGGCAGCGGTCGCAGTGGTCGTGTGCTACATCCTGGTCCAGATCGAGGGCCGTCTGACGCCTCGGCAGCAGGAGCCCGCAGGCGTGGAGTTCGTCGGAGTGCCGAACGTGCGTCCGCCGGTCCTGCCCATCCAGGAGGAGCCGGTGGTGCCCCAGGGCGTCCCGGAGCCCGAGGCTCTGGAGATCCCCGAGTTCGTGCACGACGAGCCCGAGTTCGAACGGCAGCTGCGCAGCCTGGCAAAGGAGCGCTCGCGCTCGGTTTCTGACTTCGAGGGCTTCGTCGATGCCACCAACGAGCTGTTTGCCCTGCGCAGGGAGTGTCAGGTGCGGGGGTCGCCCATGGAGCGGCGTCGGGCGATTCGGGAAGGCGGCAGCAGCGTCTCACTGGACAACCGCATCCAGGACCTGGCGGCGGAGATCGCTGCCAAGATCGACGACCGGCTGGCGAACGGGCAAGCCAGCGTCGTCGACGTGACGCTGGCGTTGCGGGCGCTGCTGGCGGCGGGCTCCAATCTCCAAGACGGTCTCCATGGAGAGACTGTGCGCCGGTGCGACCACTACCTGGAAACGCAGGTCTCAGACCTCGAGGGGGCACAGCTAGCCTCGGCCCTGGCCGGCCTGATGGATCTGGCGGTCGTGACCGGCCGGCCCCTCGAGCGGTTGGTGGGGGAACACGCGGAACGACTGGTCCAGGGGGTGTTCTACGCCAAGGGCAAGGAACGGCCGTCTCTGCTCCACTGGCAGACCCCGGCGGCCAGCCTCGCAGACGCCGGCGTGGTGCTGCGGCTGGCACCGGCCTTCGGCGTCAACGTACTGCGCGCGGGACAGGCCCGGCTGCTGCTGGCCGCCCACGTGCAGGAACGGATCGCCAGCACCCGCAACGAGCGTCCCGACCTCGTGGCAGCGCTGTTGTATGGCTTCGGTGACCTGGTGGATCGACCTGAGCTCGACCACAAGCTGCTGCTGTGGCCGCCGCAGCGGTTGGTGGAGCTGGGGCAGTTCGTGGCCCTGCACCACGTGTCGTGGAGTCAGTTCCCCACCCGCCGAGGGTGGGCTCGCTTCCAGAATGGTCTGCGGGCAGTGTCGGTGATGCAGACCCCCGCGGAGGTGGGCGATGCGTCGGCGCTGCTGTTGGCCCTGGCCATGAACTATGCCGCGCCCGGCAGTTCCGAGATGGTGGCGCTCGCCACGGGCGCCACAGAGTAGCCAGCGGACAAGACCAAGCAGAATAGTCGGTCCAGACGCAGGGCTGGGTTGTTGGTCCGACGCCGGCTGTCCGGTATCTTCCGGCGCCCATGTTGCCGTGGACAGGGTGGCCGGGGCTCCTGCTGTGCGCGCTCGCGACCCCAGGTCTTGCGCGCGCCCAGGAGCAGGAGAAGTTCAAGTTCACACCGCCGGAGAAGATCCCGATTCCGGTGGAGAAGGGGCAGGAACGTGTCCTGCCGTTGACCTGGGAGGAAGCCCTGGCCCTCGGGGGGCGGCAGAACATCGACCTCCAGGTGCAGGTGCTGCTGCCCAAGCAGGCCATTGAGGAACTGCGCGTAGCGAAGGCCCTGTTCGAACCCGAGCTGTTCGGCAACGCCGGCTACCGAAGCGCCCGGACTCCAAGCCGCAACAGCTTCCAGCCGGGTTTGAAGCAGCACATCTACGATGCCGAGTTCGGCTGGCGCCAACGGGTGGTCTCGGGTGGTCTGTTCGAGAACACCTTCAACATGACGAACCTGGATCAGCAGGAGTTGGGGCCCGGCGTCTTCCCCTCCCAGTTCGCTGCCGGCTGGGGAGTGCGCTACACCCAGCCCTTGCTGCGAGGCGCTTGGACGGACTACACCCTGCGCGAGATCCACACTGCCGAGGCGGGCCTGGCGGGAGCCCGCGCCAACTACGAGCAGGCCACCCAGGACACCCTCCTGGAGGTGGTGCGCACCTACTGGAACCTGGTCTTCTTCCGCGAGGACTACCGGGTTCAATACCAGGCTCTCGAGCTGGCAAGGGAGCAACTCCGCATCACGGACGAGCGCATTCGGGTGCGGGCCCTGGCGCCGCGCGACCGCGTGGCCGACGAGGCCGAGGTGGCCTCTCGACAAGAAGGCCTGATCGTGGCGCAGAACAGGATCCGGGAGCAGGAGGACGCGTTGCGCCGACTGTTGTTCGACGACAAAGAGGGGGACATGTGGAACGTCGGCCTGCTCCCCACGAGCCCCATCGCTCCGAACTACGATGTGAGCAAGCTGGACTGGGAGACGCTGCGGCGCGCCGCCCGCCGCGACCGTCCGGTGCTCCAGAATCTGCGCAACCAGGTGCGGATCTCGGACATCGAGCTCATGGCGGCGAACCGGGACCTGCTCCCGCAGCTGGACCTGGTGGGAAGCTATGACACCGTCGGCGTGCGGCGCCGGTCCTACGACGCCTGGGGGGATGCCTTCGACCTGGAGTTCCCGGACTGGAGCCTGCGCTTGCAGTTCTCGATCCCCATCGGCAACAACGCCGCACGTGGGCGACAGAGCCGCGCCCGCCTCGCCTTCGAGGAAGAGCGCCGCCGGCTGTTCGCGCAGGAGCTCCAGGTGGACCTGGAAGTGCGGAATGCCGTCCGCAACCTCAAGACCGCGGACGAGAGCATCAAGGCGAGCGCCGAGTCGGTGCGGCTGGCAGAGAGCAACCTCGACACCGCGCGTCACAAATGGCGCGTCGGCGAGCTCACCTTCTTTGACGTACAGGGGCGGAACCAGGAGCTCCAGCTGGCTCGTAGCCGGCATCTGCGCAACCAGGTGGACTTTCACATCGCACGAGCGGAGCTGCTGCACGCCCAGGGTAAGCTGGAAATACCGGGGACCCCCGGGCCGGCGGAAGCCGAGGAGCCGGAGAAGGCAAAGTAGCCGCTGATTCGGTCCGGCGACCGTGACCGCCGCTGTCGGCCCCGACTATAGGATGGCCATGGCTCCCCCGACCCTGCCCCGCACCCGGTTGCAGCTGCCTTCGCCGCTCCTGGCAGGCCTTTGCCTGCTGATCCCGCTGGCCTGCAGCGAAGGCGTCCAGCAGGCGAAGCCCATGGAGGCCGCGGAGAACCCGAACCGCTACGGGATCGAAGAGTGGTACCCGGATTTTCCCTATC
>QJVU01000771.1 GCA_003235605.1 Planctomycetota bacterium
GTCGAGTGGCTGCGAAACCTGGTGGGCATGGAGCTCCACCACTACACCAAGATGATGGCCGAAACCCGGGAGCAGGCCCTGGACCGTATGAAGGAGCAGGCCCGGAAGATGGGCGCCGACGCGGTCGTCAACATCCGCTTTGCCACCAGCAGCATCGCCGCCGGCGCCTCCGAGATGCTGGTCTACGGCACCGCGGTCAGGCTGTCGCCGGACACCGGGGACACGGTTGACTAGCCCCGATCCCGCCACATCTGGAGCAGGTCCTCGAAAGTGTCCACGTCCCGTTCGGCGGGCAACTCGACGACCTGCAGCCCCAGCTGCAACGCGCGCCGTTTGAGGCTGGTAACGTCGCCATCCCGGGCACCTCGCAGCAGTTCCGGGCAGGGTTCCGCCAACGCGATCAGATAATAACCGCCGCCCAGGTCGGGACCCACCACGACCCTTCCCGGTCGGCTGCTCTCCAGCGCCGCCATGATCCGTTCCTGCGGCAGGTCCGGCGAGTCGGTGTTCCGGATCAGGACCGGAACATGCCCTTCGCGAAACAGCTCCTCGAAGCACCCCTCCATTCGCGCATACAGATCGGCACCCTGTTGGGGTCGCAGCTCCAGTTGCTCCGGTACCAGGGCCCGTAGCTCCTCCAACCCGTCGTCAGGCCAGCCGTAGACCAGGGTCCGGGCACCCGGGACCGCCACCAGCAACTCCTGCAAGAACGCCGCATAGAGATGCGCGGCTTCTCTCGGTGTCAGCGGCGGACAGAGCCGCGTCTTCACCTGACCCGGTCGTGGGGCTTTTGCGAAATAGACCACCGCCGGTATCGACCCAGGCACCTTGCCTCCTGTTGGGCCCATGACTGTAACGCCGATGACACCGACAACATAGCGCTCCAGCCCCCAATGACTGCGTTCCTGTCATTGAGTGGTCTTACGGTCGATCGGGCAATGGACATTGTAAGCGCTCGGAAGGCGCAAATAGGGTGACGAATGCATGGCCAGCGGCGTAAGATCCCGCGCAATCGCTCGCCTTTACCGGACAACAAAGGAAACCCATCCATGACCCATGCAGCTTCACTGTTCTTCCTGGCGCTCGCTGTCTGCACGCCACTCTGCGCCCAGAGTGGTGCCGTCTTCACGACCGACAAAGACGGCAACGTCGTCAACGGGAACAAGTACAGCAAGCCGGAGGACGTGTTCCTGCGTGTGTCGGGTCTTCCCGACGACGACTACTACTTCCAGGTGACCAACACCTCGGGCACCGTACTGCTGTCGTCAGACGCGTTGGGAGCGCGCTGTGTCACCGTGACGGGCGGCGTCATCACGGGCGCCAACAACCACAACCTCGGCAGCGACATCAAGAAGGGCGGGGCGGGGAGCGGGAGCGCCGTGCAGCTCGCTCCCTTCGACACCACGGAGAGCGGTCAATACAAAGTCTGGTTGACCCCCAAGAGTGCGATCCTTGCAGGAGGTGGCTACCACGGCTTCGTCCCATCGGACAGCAAGACGGACAATTTCAAGGTCGAGAAGGGCAAGCCCAGCGTGGAGACCACCATTACGGGCAAGAAGTTCTACGACTCCAACGAGAACAAGACCCTGGACTCAGGAGAGAAGCTCATCTCCGGGTGGAGGGTCGAGATCCGCAAGAAGGGCGAGACGGACCTGCTGGGGTTCACCTTCACGGACGAAAATGGGGAATACCGTTTCGTCGTGCCCCGCGACGGGACCGAGTACGACATCAACGAGGTAGCTCCGGTCTTCGACGAGAACGGCGCGGTCATCAGCGACAACGGCTTCGTCGGGGATCCGGGCGCCGTTGGCGCACGCTGGCTCGCGATCACCCCGCGCTCGGGAACGACCCCGCCCGCCGACACGGAGTCCGTGAAGGGACCGGATTTCGGCAACGTCTACCTGGTCCGCGCCGACACCAGCGAGACCGGCAAGCTGGTCTACTCCAAGGGTTTTTGGCACAGCTCCAACGGCAAGGCGGTCCTCGCGGACTGTCCCGAGTGGCGGGATGTCCTGAACACGATCGACAACCCGTACCCCGTGGGGGAACGCCCCTACAACCCGTCCTGGCCCCAGGTAATCAATGACTGCTTCGCAGCGGACTCCGCCAACGTCAGCCTGCGAAGGAACGACGGCACGGTCTTCAAGGTCGGCGACGGCACCTTCGACTACGAGTTCGGCCTGTTCTCCGACTGGATCACCAGCGAGGCCCTCAGCCACGCCGCCTACATGCTCTCCAGGGAGATGGCCGCCGCGCTGCTGAACCGGCACTGTGGCAACCTCACCGGCACCATCTACATCAACCAGGCGCGGGTCACGGACGACCTGATCAAGCTGCTCACCTTCGAAGAGCTGATGTACAAGCTCGTCTGCAGGCTGCTGAACCACCCGGAAGCAGCCAACACCGGTCCGGAAGCCGAAGGTGATGCCCTCGCCCTGCGCGAGACGATCCTTGCCTGCATCAACGAGATCGGCGGCATCAACACCAGCACGACGGGGACCTCCGAGGAAGAGGTCCATATCGTCTGGGAACCCGAGCCGGATCCCGAGGGGGTGCCGGAGCCTTCCGATCCGTACGGCGACGGCGTCTCCTAGGGCCTCTCAGCTTCGGGGCCGAGCGACGAGACGGAAGCCTCTCAGGGCCTCGGCCTTTCCGGAGAAGAGGTAGCCGCGGGTGGCAACCCGAAACGACTCCTCGCGGGTGGCGCCAAAGTGGCCGCCTCGTGAGTAGTGCTGGGTGGCACCACTCCGGAACTTGCCTGCCCGGTCCCGGACCCACTCGGTGCGCATACCGGCCATGTCCAGGAGGCCGAAGGGTGATTCGTCCCGGGGCTCGAAACCGCCACAGCGGTCATAGAGGAAGCGTCTGGCCCGCTTCCGGCCCGCAGCCAGGGACGGGTCGAAACGGTTTCCCCAGGGAAAGAAGCGGCCGTCCACACCACGGGCGGCCTTCTCCCACTCGGTGTCGCTCGGCAGGTCGTAGACCCAGGGTTCCCCGTCTGCCAGCGCCCGGTTGTTCCGCCACTCGAGGTATTCGTGGATGTCGTCCCAGGAGATACCCATCACCGGCGTGTCCGGCGTGGTCTGGTAGCCTGGCAAACGATCAAGCCAGGTGTAGCCCTTGCCATTTGCGAGTTCCTTGTAGAGGGGGCCGTCCGGATCCCGGGGCAGGTAGCGCTGCCGG
>QJVU01000196.1 GCA_003235605.1 Planctomycetota bacterium
CGCCCCGGGAACCGATGTAGAGGGGCACGCGCTGGTGCAGATCGGTGGCCTGGACTTCGAGGACGTCTTCCTTGCCGGTGCTGGCCAGGCCACCGGCCTGGCGAGCCACCATCGCCAGCGGAGCGCACTCGTAGAGGAGCCGCAGCTTGCCGTTCTTGGCCTTGCTGTCTGCGGGATACATGTAGATTCCGCCCTGGACCATGGTGCGGTGGAAGTCGGCGACCAGCGCGCCAATGTAGCGGGCCGAGCGCTTGCCGATGCGCTCCGCGACCTCGCCGGTGCGGAACGCCCGCACCATGCTCCGAGTGGGCTCGTCCCAACGGGACTCGTTGGACTCGTTGACCGCGTAGCTGCCCTTGCCTTCCGGAATCCGCATGTTGGGATGGGTCAGGAAGAACGTGCCCACCGAGCGATCCAGGGTGAAGCCGTTCACGGGACCGCCGGCCGTGTAGACGAACATCGTGGAGGGCCCGTACAGGACATAGCCGGCGGCGATCTGCTCGCTGCCCTTGCGCAGAAAGTCATCAAGGTCCACCGCATCGTAGGGGCTCTTGCGCTCATGGATGCCGAAGATCGTGCCCATGGGCCCGTTGACGTTGACGTTGCCCGAACCATCCAGAGGATCGAACATCACCAGGTACTTGCCCTTGCGCTGTCCATCGTAGAAATGCGCTTCGTGCATCTCCTCCGAAGCCATCGAGTGCACGACATCGACGTTCTCGAAGACCTCGAGGAAGATCTGGTTGCTGATCGCATCCAGAGCCCGCACCTCTTCGCCCTGGACATTCTTCTCGCCGGTGAGACCCAGCCTGCCAACGAAGCCGGCCTTCATGATCTCCGACGCAATCAGGCGGCCAGCCAGGCTGATGCGGTTCAGCAGCGTAGACATCTCGCCCGTGGCACCAGCCGTCTTGGCCTGGTCGCGGACAAACTGCTCGACAAGGGTGTCGCGGTGCATCGCTGAACGGGAGCCTACCTCTTCGAGGGCGGCTCCGCCAGGAAGGACTCGATCAGCGGTCCTTGCTGGCTGCTCTTGTTCAAGTACAGGTTGTTGTGCGTAGTCCCCTTGGCAAGGACCAGGCGACCCTTGGGAAACGCCTCCGCGAGTCGCCTGCCGAACTCCGCAGGAATGACCCGATCCAGCTCGCCGTGGATCACCAGCACCGGTATCTGGATCTTCGGCGCCTTGCTGAGGCTGTCGAAGGGGTGCTTGATGATCCACTTCACCGGCAGCCACCAGAACCTGCGCTGGCCGACCGCTGCCACGCTGGTGGGCGGTGCCGCCAGCAGCATCTTCTGGCCAAACCCCTTGGAGGCAACGTGAACCGCGCAGAACGATCCCAGGGAGGACCCGCCCACGTACAGCGGCAGGTCCGTGCCCCGGACGAGGTTCTGCCCCTCCGTCGCCGCCACCTCCGCCATCTCGTTCAAGGACTCGAAACCAGGGCGACCGCCGCTCTCGCCGTACCCCGGATACTCCGGGACCACCGCGTAGTAGCCGTACTCCTGGAAACACTGCGCCCAGTAGATCCCCGAGGACATGTCTTCTCCGTTGCCGGTGAAGAAGACCATCGCGCCCTTGGGATTCGGACCTGGGTCGGCAATGGCGACCCGGAACCTGGTCCCATCTCGCAGCTCCCGCCAGTCCAACCTCACGCCGGGCAGCTGCAACACCGGAGCCCCGCGCCCACCGGGAAACAGGATCCAATCCTGCAGCAGGAAGAGCGCCACCACGCACAACAGATAGAACCCGCAGATCCATGCGACGATGGTCACCAGCTTCATACCAGGTCCGAGTCGCCGAGGGTATACCACCAGTGCTGCTGCAGCCACTCGGTGGTCATGCGCGGATGGTAGATGCGGTGCGTGAGCCGGCGCTCGAGGATCGTGGCCGATGGAACTGCAGAGAAACCGCGCTCGACGAAGCCCTCGTACTCCAGGCTCGGGTCGGGGAGAACCGTCATCAGCGTCTCGCGCCCGGCCTCCCGGCCGCGGGCAGTGGCGACGGCAAGCAGGGCATCCATGGTCCCGGTGTCCGCCTCCGGGACCAGCCAGTCGGCAACGCAGCAACAGCGGGGCACCAGCTCGTGCACCGGCCGCAGCACCATCAAGCCCGCCACCCCGCCGCCGCGCCGGGCAATGAAGATCTCGTAGTCCTTGCGGGTCGGGATCTGCAGCCAGCGCCAGGTCAGGAACTGCCGATCGCGGCGCGTCCAGCACTGCTTCTCGCTCGCGATCCTGCCGAACAGCTCGTCTATGTCATGGCCCAACGTCGCCACCTTCTCCACCACGACGCCCTCCGGAAGATCGACACTTCCTTCCCCCACCGGCCTGCACAGGAAGTCGACGACCCGCAAACGGTGGTACTCCAGGTAGCGTTGGCCGATCCGCTCGGCAATCGGCACCGGGTAGCCGTACATCACCGCATCGCCGGCGTCGAAGCACATCTGGAACCATGGCAGTGCCGTGGTCACGAACAGCCCAGGGCGCTTCAGACCCTTGCGGTAGTCGGGATGCGCCATGCTGTCGACGATGTGCACGAAGGTGCAGTCGCCGAATGCCGTCACCATGGGATAGACCACGCCCGCGTACTGCGCTGCCACCGTGCCATCGCCCGCAAGCGCCAGGGAGATCCGATGCCCATATGGGTTCTCGAGGAACTCCCAGCGCCAGAAGTCCAGGGTGCGGTCCACATAGTCCTCGCCACAAACCTCGCGGAACACCAGGTTGAAGGTCTCGAGGATCTTCTCCTCGTCGCCAGGCTGGTAGGGACGGATCGTGAGCTTGGGTTCGGTCACGCCAACGCCCACCTCCCCAGGAAGCGCTCCAGCAGGCCGGTGAGACGGGACTCCGCCGCCCGGCCAGCGGCGACCACTTCCTCGTGGCTCGGTGGTGTCTCGGCGATGCCGGCGGCCAGGTTGCTGATCAACGAAACGGCTGCAACCCGAGCACCCATGGCACAGAGCGCGCTGGCCTCGAGCACTGTGCTCATCCCCACGGCGCTGGCGCCACACCCGGCCAGCATCCGCACCTCCGCGGGGGTTTCGTAGGCGGGACCCAGGAGGCCGGCGTAAACGCCCTGCTTCAGGGCCGGATCAAGGCTCCGGAGCAGCCTCTGCAGCTCGGCGTCGTAGACGTGGTTCTGGTCCGGAAACCTGGGACCAAGGCTGTCTTCGTGC
>QJVU01000396.1 GCA_003235605.1 Planctomycetota bacterium
GCGAACGGCGGCCTGACCACGCTGGACGGCGCAGACTACAAGTACTACAACATCCTCGGCGTGTACCAGACGTTCACGACGATCGTGCATGGCAAGTGAGGAAGGCATGCCGGCCTTGGCTGTCGCCTGGGCCGTTGCCTTGGCCACCGCCACCTCAGAGAACGGAGGACACCCATGAGGAGACTCATCTCGCTTTGCTGTGTGAGCGCAGCATTCCTGCTGACGTCGTGCTACAGCCTGCCTCTTGGGCCGGCCACTGCCCGATCCCGCTTGCTGCAGGCGCCCGTTCAGCCACCCCTAGGGGGCATCTACACACACTACCGGGCGCCGCTGATGACGGACCTGGACAAGACACCAGCGACGGCCAGCAAGACCGGCAGGGCCACCACGATATTCCTGAGGCTCTTCTACCCGGGCCTGGATATCGCACTGGACGACGCCAGCATCGAGGCCGCCGCCAGGGACGGGGGTATCACCCGGATCCACTACGCGGACTACGACCTCAAGTTGGTGCTCGGTCTCTACGGCGAGTTCACGACCATCGTACACGGAGAGTAGGCCCGGACCTGCAGACACGCCCGCGACGCTTTTTTTGCGAAGCGAGCAGGGCACGGTGTCAAGGAAGCTGCAGGAGCGGTCTATCATGTCCCCATGAGCGGCAGTTCTTGGGTGCGATCGGGGGCGATCTCCGGACTGCTGGCCGTTACCGCCTGTGTCTCGGTGTCCGACCGGGAGACCTTGGAGACACCGGCGGAAGGGCCGGCGATCAGTCCTGTCCTGCAGAAACCGCCTGGGCGCTTCCTGAAGCGCAAGGTTGCGATCGCCCGGTTCACAAACGAGACCAACTATGGCAAGAGCGTGTTCCTGGACCAGCATGGGGACACGATCGGCAAGCAGGCCTCGGACATCCTTGCGACCCGTCTGACGGCCAGCGAGAAGTTCCTGCTCTTGGAACGCCGGGACATGGGCAAGATCGAGGAAGAGGCGAAGCGCGGGGACCTGAAGCCGGAGCTGATCGGAGCCGACTACTTGATCCTGGGTTCGGTCACCGAGTTCGGGCGGTCCACGACCAGCGAAACCGGCGTGTTCAGCAGGACCAAGAAGCAGCGCGCCTACGCCAAGGTCAGCCTGCGCCTGGTGGATGTGCGCACCGGCCTGACGATCTACAGCGAGGAGGGGCGCGGAGAGGCTTTCGTCGAGGTCGGCAAGACCATCGGCATCGGCACTGGCGCGGGGTACGACTCGACCCTCAACGAGAAGGCGATCTCCGCGGCCATCTCCAAGGTCGTGAGCAATCTCGCCGAGAACCTGCTGGAACGGCCGTGGCAGAGCTACGTGCTCAGCGCCGACGACGGCAAGATCGTCATCGGCGGCGGTGCTTCCCAGGGTGTCGCGCCCGGCGACCGGTTCGCGGTGCTGCGCCGGGGGAAGCGCCTCAAGAACCCGCAGACCGGCAGCTCGATAGAGATGCCGGGCACCAGGATCGCGACGATCGAGGTGGCCACGACGTTCGGCAGCACGGTGCAGGACGAAGGCGCCATCTGCAAGCTGGTCACGGGTACCGTCGATCCCGCGGAGATCAGCGAGCTTCTGGTACAGGAGAGCAAGGAATGAGGCGCCTCACTTCGTCGTCGTGCCTGGCCGCGCTCCTGGTGCTGGCCGCGACGGGCTGCGCCTGGCGCAAGATCGAGGAGCAGCACCAAATGGAGGCTCGCAGCTACGTGCGCCCGGTGGGCAACACAGCGGGGGCCACGGTGACACTCACGGGCAAACGCACCTACAACTTCGTCATCGGGCAGCGCACCACGAGCGACAGTCCGCGCTATGCGGTGGACCCGGGCAACTACCGGGTCACGGTGCAACGCGGCGGCCAGATCGTCTTGGACCGGATGCTGTTGCTTGCCGACGGCGAGACACGGGAGCTGCGTGTGCAATGAGGGCAGCGGTCTCGAGACCGGCTCTGCTGTGCTTGCTGCTGCCTCTGGCGGCTGTTGCCACGGGCTGCAAGAGCGCCTGGGAGCGTCACGACGAGGTGCACTACGTCGCCATCAAGACGCCGTCCCCCGAGACCGCGCAGGCCTACGCCAAGCTGCTGGAGGAGATCATCCAGAACGCGGAGAAGGCCAACACCCGTCCACCGGCGGGCGTGTGCGCTGAGTATGCCTACTACCAGGCCAAGCTCGGCCGCCTGGACATCGGGGGGCCATACCTGGAGAAGGAGGCCCAGTACTACCCCGAGGCAAGGACCTTCCTGACAGCGTTCCGGAGGTTCCTCGGGGGAGTGACCCCGTTCTCGAGCACCCCCGCACAGCAGGGCCCCTCGCAATGAAGAAGGCTGTCAAGAGGGCCGCCAGTGTCCTGGTGGTGCTAGGGCTCCCCGCCTGTGCCTCGAGCCCCCAGTCAGTCCGGGACTACCAGCGCTTCTACGAGAGCGCGCCCTACACCGTGGTAGTGCTGCCGGCAACGAACACGAGCACCGACGCCGAAGCGCCACGCTTCTACCTCTCGACGATCACCCGCCCCCTCGTGGACCGCGGCTACTACGTGATCCCCGTCGAGGCGACGGCGGAGATGCTGGCGGCCGAAGGACTTGCGGAGGGGGGTGCCCTCGAAGACGTGAACCCCAAGAAGTTCCGGGAGCACTTCGGCGCCGATTCGGTCCTCTACGTGACGATCAACCAGTGGGACACCAGCTACGTGGTGTTTGCCTCGTCAGTGACCGTCGCCATGCACTACCGGCTGGTGCACACGGATTCGGGGGAGGTGCTCTGGGAGGAGCATGCTGCCCATACGGTGCGTTCCCAGCAATCGGACAAGAGCGGGGGGCTTGCAGGGTTGATTGCCGGGCTCATCGTGGACAGCGTCAGCGCTGCCGTCACCGCCGCGGGCACCGAGTACGTCGAGCTGGCGCGGACCGCAAACCAGCGCGGTCTGGCCTCCCTGCCGCCAGGGCCCTACAACCCGAGCTTCGAAGAGGCCAAGAAGAAGAACCTGGAGGCCTGGGAGAAGGCCCAGCGCGAGAAACAGGCGGCTGCCAAGCAGAAGGGTGGCGCGGAAAGCGGCTCGGGCTCCAGTTGACTCGCTGACCGCCGCTCGCCAGAATCCCCGACCTTTCTCCCGCCCCGGTGACTTCCGCTTCTGCTTCTCCGGCCCCAGACCACCCGCCCGGCATCCGCAACGTCGCGATCATCGCCCACGTGGATCACGGCAAGACGACGCTGGTGGATGCGATGCTGAAGCAGACGGGCCTGTTCCGCGCCAACCAGCAGGTTGAGGAGTGCGTGCTGGACTCCAACGAGCTGGAGCGGGAGCGGGGCATCACCATCCTGGCCAAGAACACCGTCGTCACCTGGCGCGGGGTGAAGATCAACATCATCGACACGCCGGGCCATGCGGACTTCGGTGGCGAGGTGGAGCGGGTCCTGTCGATGGCGGATGGAGTCCTGCTGTTGGTGGATGCGGCGGAGGGTCCGATGCCGCAGACACGGTTCGTGTTGAGCAAGGCCTTCGAGTATCACCTGCGGCCCATCGTCCTGATCAACAAGGTCGACAAGCCAGACCAGCGCAGCCACGAGGTCGTCAACGAGATCTATGACCTGTTCATCGACCTGGATGCAGACGAAGACCAGTTGGAGTTCCCGGTCCTGTACGGGTCCGGGCGCCAGGGCTGGGTCAGTGCGGAGCCGGGCTCCGCTGCGACAGGAGCCGGGACCCATGGGACAACTGCTGTCGGAGCGGAACCCGGCACCGTCCCGTTGGCACCGCTGTTCGAGAGCATCCTGGACCACATCCCCGCGCCTCCGGACGATCCCGGCGGCGCCCTGCAGTTCCGGGTCACCACCCTGGACTGGTCCGACTACGTGGGGCGTATCGCGATCGGGCGAGTACACCGTGGCCGGCTGCGGGCAGGGGAGAAGGTGATCCGTGTGGCGGTGGACGGCTCTCGGCAGGAGGTCGTCGTGCGCGGCCTCCACACCTTCGAGGGGCTGGGCCAGCGGGAGGTCGAAGAGGTACTGGCTGGGGACCTGTGTGGGATCCACGGTGTGGACCCGATCTCGATCGGCGACTCGCTCGTGGACATCGATGCGGTGGAGCCGCTGCCACCCGTGCGCATCGACGAACCCACGATGAGCATCGTCCTGCGAGTGAACGACTCGCCGTTTGCGGGCCGGGACGGACGGTACGTCACCAGCCGGCACCTCAAGGAGCGTCTGGACCGGGAGCTGCGGACCAATGTCGCACTCAGGGTGGAGCCCACGGATTCTCCGGATCGTTTCAAGGTCTCCGGACGCGGGGTGATGCACCTGGGATTCCTGCTGGAGTCCATGCGGCGGGAAGGCTACGAGTTCGCCGTCAGCAAGCCCGAGGTGATCTACCACGAGGATCCCGAGAGCGGCGCACAGCTGGAACCCATCGAGCTGTTGTATGTCGACACGCCACAGCAGAGCACTGGCAAGATCATCGAGATCCTCGGGGAACGGCGCGCCGAGCTTCGACACATGGACAAGAAGGGGCGGTTCCAGAGGCTGGAGTTCACGGTTCCCGCACGCGGCCTCATCGGCGTGCGCAACAGGGTCCTGAACGCCAGCTCGGGCGAAGCCACCATGCACCATGTCTTCCATGAGTACGGCCCCTACCGCGGGGACATTGCCGGCCGCAGCCTGGGGGTGCTGGTTTCCATGGCGCCGGGCAAGGCGACCTTCTACTCCCTCGATGCCCTGCGGGACCGTGGCACCTTCTTCCTGCACCCCCAGACCGACATCTACGAGGGCATGATCGTGGGGGAGAACTGCCGCGAAGGCGACCTGGTCGTGAACCTGGCCCGGGAGAAGAAGCTGACCAACATCCGGTCCTCCACCAAGGAGAGCTTCGTGAAGCTGCTGCCACCGCGGGTGCTCAGCCTGGAGGACGCGCTGGAGTACGTGGGGGACGACGAGCTCGTCGAAGTGACGCCACGACACATCCGCCTGCGCAAGCGCAAGCTCAAGGAGAAGGACCGCAGGCGCGACGAACGGCAGAGATAGACCCGGACTCTGCCGTCATCGGCGGGCGGCCAGGATCTCCATGCGGAACCTCACCTTGGGATCGGAGGGTCGGAAGCCCTCGATTGCCACGATGCCGCCGGAGAGACGGTAGGGGCTTTCGGGCTCGGTCACCCAGACGATGGCGTCCAGAACCGGACTGCCGTTGGCGCTCAGGCGCAGTGTCGTGCGGTAGCCGGAGAGTCGAGAAAGCTCGCCGCCCAGATGGCTGTCGGGCAGGGTTTTCGCGTTCGTGAGCTGGGCGTTCAGGCTGAGAGACACGCCGCCGTGAAACAGGATGGAGAAGACGCTCGGCCGATCGATGATCTTCCAGAGCATTGAGGAGAGCAGCTCGTTCTCCCTGATGATGCGCAGGAAGGCGGTCAGGGTAGCGAAGCCGCCGAACATCTGGCGCGCCGCCTCGGCCCGGGCCAGCTTCCTGCCCCGATAGTCCAAATCCCCGGGCTGCGCCTCGACGAGCAGCTGCGCCAGCTCGCAGGAGCAGACAAAGCCCTGGGTGAGAAAGTCCCAGGGCGCGTAGACCGTGGAGCCCCCGAGCTTCTTGCCAGCGCTGTCCAGCAGCGTGACCTGCACCCGGCGGCGCCGGGAGTCGTAGTCCAGGGAGCCGCCGGGGGCCTTGATCTGCTGGTGGATGATCCCGGGCGCGAACGGCTCCCGCACCTCGATCTTCAGCAGCCAGCGCTGGATCCTGCCCCGCAGGTCGAGCTCCAGGCCGAACAGGATGGACTCGGGGATCGAGTCGTTTGCGGAGGGATCCTGGGGGTCGAAACCGGAAAGCAGCCGCGCAGCACCGGGGAAGCGGTCCGGGACAAGGGGCTCCCGCTGCTCGAGCACCTCCGTGACGGACACCTGCGTCGACGCGCAGGCGGCAAGCGCCGCCAGGAATCCCAGGAGGATTCCCGACGACAAGCTCGACGGGAAACCTGGCGGAACTGTCGGGTGGTGGCGGGCAGCGAGCATGCAGCCAGAATACACGTTTGGATAAGATCCGCGCGTGACCCGAAAGAAGCCTTCCCCCGAGCCCGCTGCTGCCCGCAGGCGGGCGCTCCGTCAGGTCCAGAAGCTGATCGGTCACGACTTCCAGGACTCCGGCCTCCTGGACCGGGCGTTGAGCCACAGCTCCCTGGGGAACGTGGGCGTGCCCAACTACGAACGGCTGGAGTTCCTGGGCGACGCGATCCTCGGCTTCCTGGTCGCGGAGTACCTCTACCGCCACAAGCCGGAGCATCCGGTGGGCGACCTCACCGAGCGCCGCGCCGCCCTGGTGAGCCAGCGCCCCCTGGCCAAGGTGGCGCAGAACCTGCGGCTGAGCGACTACATGACCGTGGGGAAAGGGCTGCCCCAGGAAGGTCGCCGCAGCAACCGCATCCTCGCTGACCTCGTCGAGGCGGTGCTGGCGGCGGTCTACCTGGACGGTGGCCTGAACGCGGCACGGCGCTTCGTCAAGCGCCACATCCTGGAGCCGTTCCAGGACCAGCTCCTGGTCGCCCGACCGCGCATCGATGCCAAGACCAGGCTGAACCAGCTGGCCCAGGCGCAGAACCTGGGCAACCCCGAGTACCAGGTGGTCTCCGCGAGCGGTCCGGACCACAGCCCCAGCTTCCGGGTTGCGGTCAAGGTCGGTGGCGTCACGGCGGAGTCCTCGGCGGCAAAGAGCAAGCTCGGTGCCGAGCAGAATGCTGCGGCCCGGGCACTGGAGCTGTTGAAGGCGGATGCCGACACCAACGGCGACCAGCCCTGATCCGGCCGATGTCGATGCTCAACGGGTTCCTGTCCCTCCCGGTCACCCAGCGGATCCTGGAAGCCCTGGGACATCGCCATCCGCACCGGAAAGTGGGCGGTCTCTGGGGCGCCAGCGCGGGGGCACTGCTGGCGGCCCTCAGCTCCCAGCTGGGGCGGATCCTGGTGGTGTGCGCCGACGACGACGAAAGCGCCCGTCTCGAGGGAGACATCCGCTGCTTCCGACCGGACGCGCCGGTGCGCGTCCTGGTGCGGGAAGAGGTGGACGTAGACGGTGCGGTGGACGGCGGCACGCGGAGCCAGCGCCTGCGCTGCCTGCAGGGGGTGCGCCAGGGGTCCCCCTACCTGCTGGTCAGCAGCATGCAGGCCCTGCTGCAGAGGGTGCCCAGTCCGAAGAGCCTCGAAGGCGCGCAGATCCGCCTGGAGACCGGCCAGGTCCTGGACCACGAGGCGCTCTTCGCAGAGGCCCTCGCCGAGCTGCGCAGGGTGCCCGTGATCCTGGGCCCCGGGGAGGTGAGCCTCAGGGGCGACGTCCTCGACATCTACCCCCTCGGGGCCAGCGACGCCTTGCGCCTGGAGTTCTTCGACGGCCAATTGGAGTCGATCCGAACCTTCGATCCCCTCACCCAGAGCTCGCGGGAGATCCTGGGGAGCACGACGGTGAGCCTCGGGAGCCAGGGCAAGGAGGGCGATGTCCTGGATCACCTCCTGGCCAAGGACCTGCTGGTGGTGCAGCATGAGCCCCTGCGCCTGGAGGAGCGGTGCGTGCAGATCTGCTCCCCCAACGACGCCCAGAGCCAGGCGCTGGCCCGCTTCCGGGAAGCAGCCCTGGGGCTCGTGAACCTGGACCTGTCGTCCCTGCCCAGCCACGACCTGGACTACAAGATCCTGTCGGCGGGCAGCGCCGTCGGCCAAGGGGAGCTGGATCCCGCCGGGCGCCTGCGCTCCATCCGCGGCATGACCGGCAGCGTCAAGATCTTCTGCCGCACCCCGAAGGAGCAGGGGCGTCTGCGGGAGATCTTCGAACACAAGGGCATGGACGTGGCCAGGGAGCAAGTGGAGCTGCTGGTGGGCAGCTTGAGCCGTGGCTTCCGCCTTCCCGAGCTCGAGGTGACGTATCTTTCCAACGTCGAGTTTGCCGGCGTGCCCCAGCGGGTCCTTGCCCGGGAGCCGGTGGTCCTGCCCGGTCGCGCCCTCAGGAGCTTCTTCGAGCTGGGACCGGGGGACCTGGTGGTGCATGCCGCCTGGGGGATCGCGCGCTTCGAGCGCATCGAGCGGGTGGAGCGCGGCGACGCCGCCGAGGATCACCTGCGCCTGTTGTTCAAGGACGACGTGGTGCTGTTGGTGCCGGCCTCGAAGATCCACCTGGTGCAGAAGTATGTCGGCGCCGGCAATGCCGCGCCCAAGCTGGACAAGCTGGGTGGCCGGGGCTTCTCGCGCCGCAAGGAAGAGGTCGAGAAGGCACTGTTCGACATGTCCGCGGACCTGCTGGATCTCCATGCCGAGCGCGAGCGGACGCGCCGCAAGCCCTACCCGAAAGACCACCTGGAGAACGAGTTCCTGGACGGCTTCCCTTTCACCGACACCGGGGACCAGCAACAGGCCTGGCGGGAGATCCAGACGGATCTGGAGAGCTCGCAACCCATGGACCGACTGCTTTGTGGCGACGTGGGGTTCGGCAAGACCGAGCTCGCCATGCGCGCGGCGTTCAAGGTGGCGATCTGCGGTCGCCAGGTAGCGGTCCTGGTCCCCACCACGGTGTTGGCAGAGCAGCACGCTCGTACCTTCGGGGACCGCTTCACCCCCCACGCCCTCACCGTCGACGTGCTGTCCCGTTTCCGCTCCGCCAAGGATCGCAGGCGGGTGCTGCAAGGACTGTCCACGGGGAGGATCGACGTCCTGGTGGGCACCCACCGCCTGCTGAGCAAGGACGTGGTCTTCAAGGACCTGGGGCTCTTGATCGTGGATGAAGAGCAACGATTCGGCGTGCGCCACAAGGAGCACATCAAACAGCTGCGTCGGAGCATCGACGTGCTCACGCTCAGCGCGACGCCGATACCCCGCACGCTGCAGAGCGCCCTCCTGGGCATCCGCGCCATCTCCACCCTCAACCAGGCGCCACCCGGCCGCCAGGAGGTGGCGACGCGCCTGGCGTTCCGCTCGCCGGAGCTGGTGCGGGACGCGATCCAGCAGGAGCTGGACCGCGAAGGCCAGGTCTTCCTGCTGCACAACCGGGTGGCCACGATCGATCGCGTCCAACGGGAGGTGCAGCAGCTGGTGCCCAAGGCCAGGGTTGCCGTCGGCCACGGCAAGATGACCGAGCTGCAGATGGAGAAGACCCTGCGCGCGTTCATTCGCGGCGACGCCGACGTCCTGGTGTGCACCACGATCATCGAGAACGGACTGGACATCCCCCGGGCCAACACCATCCTGATCGAGCGCGCCGACCGCTTCGGTCTGGCGGAGCTGCACCAGCTCCGCGGGCGCGTCGGGCGCAGCAGCCAGAAGGCCCACTGCCACCTGCTCCTGGATCGCCAGATGCCCCCTGGGGACGAGGCCAGGAAGCGCCTCAAGGCACTGGAGGAGTTCTCCGGTCTCGGGGCGGGCTTCGCCATTGCCATGAAAGACCTGGAGATCCGTGGCGCCGGCAACCTCCTGGGACCGGAACAGTCCGGACACATCGCCTCGGTCGGCTACGAGATGTACTGCCAGCTACTGAAGACCGCGGTGGAGAACGCCCGCAACGACACCCGGACACCGCACCAGGTGCAGGAGGTGGACGTGGATCTGGGTCTCCGGGCATTCCTGCCGGACAGCTTCCTGGCCGAGCCCAAGGCCCGCCTCGAGCTGCTGCGGGAGATGGACGGAGCGGTCTCGCCGATGGCGGCAAGAGCCATCGGCGTCTCGATCCTGGATCGCTTCGGCACCATGCCCCCGCCGGTCGAGAACCTGCTGCTGGTGTTTCTGCTCAAGCACCAGCTGCTGGCCCAGGAGGTCCTGGGGATTCAACTCACGGAGCCCGGCCGGCTGGTGGTGCGACATCGATCCCAACGACCCTTGGGTGGTGCATGGCTGGAGACCTTCCGCGACGTGCGGCAGGTCGAGTCTGGCAAGACCCACCTCCTGTTGCCCCCGCGGAAAGGCTCTGGCGAACAGCACGACTCCGAGCAGACCCTGGCCTTCCTTCTGGATGCCTTGTTAGGGAAGGCGGAAATGCCGACAATCCTGAGTGCATGGCGGCAGCGACGGCGGCGAAACGGCAAGCGGGGGAAGCGAGAAGGACAACCCCGCGGGCGGGGCGGCCGGACCCCGGCCGGATCTGGATCCTAGCGGCGAGCCTTCTCGGCCTGCAGGCCACGGTCTGCGGCGTCTGTAACGCCCAGCAGGACCCGCTTCCCGGGAGCCTGGAGCCCACCTCCAGCACCACGGTCCTGGGCACGGGCTCGACATCCCCCTACCCGAATACGCGCCAGCCCCTCGATCGCGTGGTGGCCACGGTCAAC
>QJVU01000228.1 GCA_003235605.1 Planctomycetota bacterium
TTCTCGACCCAGGCCGCCTGCACCTGGACCGGCACGTCGAGCCGCCTGGGGAACAGCTGGACCATCTGCGTCTTCAGGAACTGTTCCTCGACGCCGAGGCGCAGGCGCAGCCGGATCGCCTCCTGGACGAAGTAGGTGCTGCGTGGTGCCGTGATCTCGATGAAGGCCCGGCCTCCGTCGGTCAGGTCCTGGATGCCGTCCACGGGGAGCGTCATGACGTTGCCGCCGGGCGGTTGCGACGCCACGGGCACGGCCGTCCACAGGGACAGGCACAGGCTCAGTGTCCACGGGCGCGCGGTTTTCATCCCCTGACGGTAACACACCAGGGTGCTAGGATGGTGGCTGAGTCCCCCCCTTGCCCGTAGTGCCACGTGCCATGAGACCCTCCCGCCTTACCCTTCCCCTCTCCCTGTTGTTCCTGGTCTCCGCTGCCGCCGCTCAGACGGGTCAAGGGAACCCCGGTCAGCGCGTCAACCGCGAGGAGATGTGGTGGGCTCCTACCGCGGAGGACTGGAAGAAGCCTGTGCTCATCACCTGGCAGCGGACCTGGAAGGACGCGGTGGCGGTCGCGCGGGAGACCGGCAAGCCGATCCTCATCTGCATCAACATGGACGGCGAGATCGCCAGCGAGCACTACGCCGGCGTTCGCTACCGCATGCCGGAGATCGCCAAGCTCTACGAGCCTTATGTGTGCGTCATCGTCTCGGTGTACCGTCACAACCCCCGGGATTACGACGACAAGGGTGAGCGCATCCCGTGCCCGCGCTTTGGCGGGGTGACGTGTGAAGAGCACATGATGATCGAGCAGGGCATCTTCGAGAAGTTCTGCGATGGTCAACGGGTGGCGCCGCGGCACATCATGGTCGAGTTGGACGGCAAGGAGGCGTACGACGTCTACTACGCGAATGACACGGACTCCGTCTTCGCGGCGATTCGGAAGGGGATCGCGGAGCGCCGAAAGGAGCTGACGAAGCAGGTTCGGGCCCGCGCGGAACGCTCCCTTCTCGAGCGGATTGCGAGCCGCGACAGCGGTGACCGGGCCTCGGTGGAGGCTGCCTACCTGAAGGGCGACAGAGCCACCCGGCAGAAGCTCCTGGAAGAGGCAATCGCGAATCCGGGGGCGGCGCAGGTCGACCTGCTGCGCCTGGCGGTCTTCGGTCTGGACGTCGACCTCAACAAGCTCGCCCGGCGTGCGCTGGCCAGCTGCGACTCGGAGCGGGCCATCAACCTGATCCACGAGAGCCTCCGTGTACCCATGGATGTGACCGGGCGGGATGACCTGATCGCCGCATTGCGGCGCCTCGGAGAGAACTTCCCCAGGGCCCGCACCCTGGCGGAGATTCACACGGGCCTGAGCAGCCAGTCTGATGCGGTGGACGTTACCACCTGGGCGAAGGCTCTCGAGCAGGTAGACCGGCCTCGTCGCGCGGAATGGTCGGCTCTCGAGGCCCGCCTCGAGTATCAGGAGCAGACTGCCAAGACGCGACCCCAGGATGCCAACGCGCGCCTCGATTGCGCCGTGGCTTCTCTGGCCCTTGCAGTGGATCCGCACACCCCGCCCAAGCTGGGCACCAACCAGCGCACGGTGGCGAAACGCCAGAGGCTGATGCTCCAGGATGCGCGACGCTCCGCTCTCAAGGCACAAGAGCTCGGGGCTACGGGCTGGCGAGTGGACGCGGTCCTGGCCATCAGCTCCTACTACCTGGGGGAAGCGAAGGAGGCTCATGCCCGGGCCGAGGCTGCGGTGAAGAGCATGCCCAAGGGCGAGCAGGGGTGGAATGCGATGGCCGTCCTCGGGATCTTTGCCGAAGCGCGGATGCACCAGATCTGGGACGCCGTGCGACGGAAGGAGGCGTGGCCCGGGAAGTGGCTCACGGATGTGCATGCTGCCTATGCGGTTCTGGCACGCCACCCGCTCGGCACCGACTCGCAGGTCGTTGCCCACTACGATTTCCTGACGAGGTTGGGTGCCAAGGACCAGGCGGGACGCGCATTGGAAGCCGGCCTGGTGCGCTTCCCCGACTCTTGGGTTCTGCACGACCGGTTGCGGGGTCAGATCCTGAGAGAGAAGGGGGTTGGGGGGCTCGAGCCTGCCTACGAGGCCCGGCTGCGGAAGGAGGACGCTCCACGGCACATGGAGTGGTTCGCGGGCTTTGCGTCAATCGTTGCCGCGGAGTTCCACCGACGTGCCGGCAACAAGAAGGAAGCGCTCGAGGCCTATGACCGGGCCATCGCCCACTTCGACAAGAGCGCGGAGCAGCATCCAAAGACCCGCGCCACCGCCGACCACTACGCGGCCATCGCGCTTGCGGGTCGAGCCCGGCTCGCCTACGAGCGCCGAGATCACGAGGGCGCCGTCACCGAGATCCTGGCCTCATTCGCGCGCAGACCCGAAGCCGCTGGAAGCATGGACGGCCTCAACATCACACCAGTCCAGACTGCCCGCATGCTGCGGGCGAGGCTCAAGAGGTTGGACAAGGACGAGCTGGTGGCCAAGCTGGATGCAGCCCTGCGGGAGCTTCCGCCAGCAGCGTTGGAGCTGCCTCCGTACGAGCAGGGTGTTCCCGACCAGCAACCAGCGCGGCGCCGCTAGGCATAGCGGGTGCCGCGGTGCTGCGGCAGGAAGAACGCGTGCAACAGGCGGTCGACCTGCAGCAGGCCTTCACGGCTCAGGGTGATGCACTCCCCGTCCACCGACAGGAAGCCAGCCTGCTGGTGCTCTCGCAGCGGCTTCGCAAAGCGTTCCCGCACGTCGACCCCGAACCTCTCCCGGAAGTAGCCGATCTCGAGCCGACCGAGCTTGAGCTGCAGGATGAACTGTCGGATCAGCTTCTCGTCCTCGGTCATCCTCAGAGCTCGCTGAATGGGTAGTTCGCCGCGTTCCACCGCCTCGAGGTAGGGGGCCAGATCGTGGACATTCTGGAAGTGGATCCCGTCGAGATGGGAAAACGAAGCCACGCCGATGCCCAGCATGTCGGCCCCGTGCCATAGCCCGTCCCGGTAGAGGAACCGGACGCCATCGTTCTTCTTGGCGGTGTAGGCGCTGCCCACCTCGTAGCCGTCGGCCTGCAGGGCACGGAAGGCCTCGTCCACCCAGCGGCGCTTGGTCGGCCAGTCGGCCACCGGGGCGATCTCCCTGCGGGCGTTCTTCATGCGCCGATAGAGTGTCGTGTT
>QJVU01000567.1 GCA_003235605.1 Planctomycetota bacterium
ACCGGGGCCTTTCATGAGCGCTCGTGCCGGAGAGCAATGTCCTTCTACGACATCCTGGATTGTGAACCTGGGCGCCATGCGGAGGTGGACGTCCACGTTGGGCAGTCCCGGGTCCAGATCCACCAGTAGCGTCCGGTAGCCCCACCTGCCAGAAAGGATGGCCAGGTTGACGGCTATCAAGGTCTTTCCGACTCCGCCCTTGCCACCTGATACGGCCACCCACGGCGCCGTCTCCAGTAGCCCCTGGGCTTGATGTCGGTGGTTCACAGTGCGCCCTCCGCGACCCTCTCTTCGAGACCCAGCAAGCTGGCTGCGAGTTCGGTCGCGTCCGCGGTCACGATGTCTTCGGGTACTTCCTGACCGACCGTCACGTAGGCGACAGACAGTCCGCGCTCGATCAGCAGGGAGAGGGTCTCGCCCGGAGCGGAGGTCTCGTCCCACTTGGTCAGGATCACGCTAACTGGCGAGAACCTGCGGTAGCCCTGGAGCACAGCCTCGCAATCCGTTTGCCTCAGTCCTGCGGGCATGCACAACACCGACCTGCCGCGGGCCACCTGAACGGTACCGGCCATCAAAGAGATCGAGTCCACGTCGAAGGGGCTGCGTCCGGTGGTGTCGATGAAGACCCGGTCGACATCTCCGTGCCGTACCAAGGCTTGCCGCAGGTCAAGCGGCGTGAAAGCGACCTCGAATGGCACGTCCAGCATTTCGGCGAACGCGCGTAGTTGTTCTACCGCCGCCACCCGGTAGGTATCCACCGAGATGATGGCGACCGAGTCTCCGCGCTCACGACGCGCCCGGGCCGCAAGCTTGGCCAGGGTGGTCGTCTTGCCGACCCCGGTCGGTCCCACGAATGTCGTGATCCGCCACATCGGCGGATCCATCGACTGGGTCCGGATCAGGGCGCTGAGCACCCTCATGGCCACGCCAGCCAATGCAGGATCTCCGGGCCGGTCCAACTTCACGCTGGTCCCGAACAGTGCATCCTCGATGGCCGCAACCACCCGCCTGCTCATCCCGAGTTGCACTGCCCGTCGTGCGAGAGGCGCGAAGCCCTTGGTCCAACGGCGAGTCGTCACCGATCTGGCGACCTCGCGGGAGGCCTCCTCTGGCGGTCTTGCGGCCACAACCACGCATCCGTGCCTGGTGTGCCGGGTCTCGATCAACAGCGCATGTTGCCCGCACTCTTTTCGCACCTTCTGCAGGGCTTCGTTCAGCGTGGCGGCTGTGAACCTCTTGATCAGCATCTGTCCTTGGACCTCATGAACCAGGCTGGCCGACTGCAACCTCGATGCGGGCGACGGTTTCGACCTTCTTCGCCGTGGACGTCTCCTGGTAGCTGAGCACCGCGGCATTGGGGATGGTCCCTGCGACGGCCTCGGCCAGGAACGGGCGCAAGGACGAGCGGGTGATCACGACGGGCTCGTGGCCGTCCTTGACCATCGAGGAAAGCGCGTCGGCAGTACTCTCGACGAAGCGCGCCAAGAACCCTGGCGGCAGCTGCTGGATACCATGGGTTCCAGCCACCGCTTCCGCAAGGCTCCGCTCCAGGGTGGGATCGATGACCGCGGCGTAGAGGGTGTCGTCGGCGCTGACATACGGCTCGAGGATCGTCCGGGAAATGCGAGTGCGGACCTTCTCTGTCAGAACGTTGACGTCCTTGGTCTCGACGATGCTGTCTGCCAGACACTCCAGAATCGACTGCAGGTTGCGGATCGGAACCTGCTCCTTGAGCAGCCTTGCCAGTACCTGCTGCACCTGCCCGAGGGTCATCTGGTTCGGCAGCAGCTCATCCACCACGGCGGGAGCGTGACTCTTGAGGTTGTCCACCAATTGCTTGACGTCGTCCCGTGACAGCAGCTCGTGGGAGTGCCTCTTCAGTAGCTCGCTGAGATGGGTGACGAGGACAGAGGGTGCATCGATGACGGTGTAGCCCTGGAGCTCGGCCTTGTCCTTCTCGGGTTCCGCGATCCAGGTGGCGCGCAGTCCGAAGGCCGGCTCGGTGGTTTCGATGCCTTGGATCGGGCCCGCAGTGCCGCTCGGATCCATCGCCAGATAGTGTCCGGGCCGGACCTCGCCGGTCCCGATCACCTGGCCATTGAGCATGATCCGGTAGCCGTTCGGCTGTAGCTGGATGTTGTCCTTGACCCGGATCGGCGGGATCAGCACGCCCTGGTTCGATGCGAACTGTCGGCGTACCGCCCGGATGTGGTCCAGGAGACCGCCCTTGGAACCAGCATCAACCAGCGTGATCAACCGGTAGCCGATCTCGATACCGAGCCGATCGACTGTCAGCAGTTCCTCCACCGGCCCGCCGTCAGGGCTCTTGGCCTTGGCTTGTTCCTGGGCAGCCTCGGCTACGGCGGTGGTTTCTGAGGCAGCACGGCCGCTCTGGTAGAAGAACAGCAGCGCGATGAGCGCGAACGCGAGGAACGGCATGCCGGGCAGCAACCCGATCACCAACAGGATCACCCCCACGGATCTCAGGGTGGATGCGCGGCCCAGGATCTGGCCACCCATCTCGGCCTGCAGGCCGTCTTCCCTGCTGCTCTTGGTCACCAGGATGCCGGCAGCAGTGGAGACGACCAGACCGGGAATCTGCGTCACCAGACCGTCACCGATGGTGAGGATGGTGTAGGTCCGCGCAGCCTCGACGAAAGCCATCTCCCGGAATACCACGCCGAGGATGATGCCGCCGACGATGTTGATTGTCGTGATGATCAAACCGGCAATGGCATCGCCACGCACGAACTTGCCCGCACCGTCCATTGCACCGTAGAAGTGGGCCTCTTCCTGCAGCTCTCTGCGCCTCTCTTTGGCCTCGTCGTTGGTGATCAGCCCCGCGTTGAGATCAGCGTCGATAGACATCTGCTTGCCGGGCAGGGCGTCCAGGGTGAACCGAGCTGCCACCTCGCTGATCCGGTTCTGGCCCCTGGTGATGACGATGAACTGGATCACAACGAGGATCAGGAAAATGATCACGCCGACGACATAGCTGCCGCCTATCACGTACTTCCCGAATGCGCTGATGATCCTGCCGGCATTGCCGTCCAGGAGGATGAGCCTGGTCGACGCGACGTTCAGCGCCAAGCGGGCCAGTGCGGTAAAAAGGAGGATCGTCGGAAAGCTGGAGAAGTCCACCGGTCTGTTGGAGCTCATCACGCCGATCAGCAC
>QJVU01000087.1 GCA_003235605.1 Planctomycetota bacterium
CAACGGGTAGTCCTGCCGCAAGCTACGCCGCGCTTCCTGCGTCAGGATCTCCATGATGTGGCGGCGGTTGTACAGCATGGTGAGGCCGTCGGTAATCGACAGCCGCTCCAGCTTCTCGTTTTGGAGTGCGAGGGTTGCATTGCTCTCGGCCAGCGCTTCTCGGCCCTCCTTCAGGCGCGCCACCATGTCGTTGAAGACGTCGGTCAGGTAGGCAACCTCGCCACCGCCCACCACGGGCACATCCACCGTGAGGTCGCCGGCCGCTACTCGGGCTGCACCCTGGGCCAGCCTGCTCAGCGGCCGCACGATGATCAGGGCCAAGGTGTAGGCGAGGAGGCCAACCCCCAGCAGGAGGCCGAGTAGGAGCATCACGGCCACGTTGCGCAGGCGCGCCACTTGGGCAAACGCCACCTTCGTTGGGATCTGTGCGGCGACTGCCCACCCCAGGCTCCGTACCAGGGTCGTAGCACCTACGACCTTCTCCCCCTCCGGGTCGGCATACGTCACCGTCACATGGGTGGTGTCGAACAAGGCTTGAACGGTCGTAGCCGGCAACCGGGTCTCCCTGAGATCCGACGAATGCGAGTGCGAGCTGAGAATGGGATTACCACGCTCGGTGATGACGAGCACCTCGCCCACGTCTCCCTGCGCGAAACGGGCCAAGACCTCATCGATGGCCCCGAACGTGAGCTTCGCCGTCATGGTGCCAAGCATTCGGTCGTCCGCGGCCTTGATCGGGACCGCGATCCACATGACACGGGCGTTGATGGCAGGATCCCAGTGCACGTCGCTTTGGGCGGAAGAACTAGCCCGAGCCTCATCGATCCAGTGAGAGGGAAAGTCTGCGACAGTCCATGAGCCGCCGGCGGTGATCACGTTGCCGGCGGGGTCGAGCACGACGAGCTGACGGTAATCCGCGAACGGTGCCTGGACCGAGGTGAGGTAGTCGTTCAAGCTGGCGAGGGCGCGCTGCCCGTCGAGCGATTCGCGCGGCGCAACCCGAAGCCGCTCCAAGCTCTCCGACACCACGTACGAGGACGAGAAGACCCGGACGTCGAGGAACCGCTCCTTGAGCCAAAGGTCGATCTCACGAGCGGCCCGTTCGCTCGCATGCTGCAGCTCCTCCCGGACCTTCTGGGTCAGCGATCGCTTGTTTTGGAGATATGACACCCAGGTGGTGGCAAGCGAGGGGATCAAGGTGGCCAGCAAGGCAAACACCAGGATCTTCTGCTTGATGCTCACGAGCCGCAGCCGGCGCAGGGCTCTCGCGATGTTCTGTTCCCAGGCGCTCACTGGTGGTCTCCTCTTGCTCTCGAATCGCCCTGCCGATCAAGGCTTTCCAGAGCAACAATGGGGCCGGAACCCAGCCGATCAGGTCATACCGGTCGGGATAGCCACCGCGGATCTCACTGGATGCTCGGTCGGCGCACCGTCGTAGGCCCTCTGGCAAAGCGCAAGCTCCGGGGCGGAAAATCCAACCGCGGGAGTCTCGGTTGGTCTTGTGGATGGCTTACGGGGAGATTGTGAATGATTTCACAATTCCCTGGCTACCTTTCGGCCACACCCGGCAACCGCCCCCGTTCCCTCGCTGGGGGTATCGGTGTGCAGTCCTGGGCCGGACGGCCCCTCATATGCCCGTGAACACCCGCAGCCGGCCCGGCCGGCCGGGTGGCCTCGTACCCGTGTGATGGATCGGGCCAACCCGACACCACCCACAAGCCCATTCCAGACCCACCAATCTCAGCGGCGTCCCCCGGGGCCCGGGCGCAGGATTCCATGCTCGAGGGTCGCCGTGGAGGGTATCCGGTGACCATCCAGATCGTGCCCGCCTCCGCTGCCGGGACTGAGCGTCTCGAGTTCCTGGCGGACGTGAGCCGGGCGACACCCGGCGAATCCAACCTCGAGATGTGCATTCAGTGCGGGACGTGCGGTGGTTCCTGTCCCTCCGCGGCTGACATGGAGCACACCCCCCGCGCGTTGTTCGCGATGATCCGGGCAGGAATGCGCGACCGCGTCCTCCAGAGCAATACGCCTTGGATTTGCGTGTCGTGCTACACCTGCGTCGTGCGATGCCCGCAGGACGTCCATGTCACCGACATCATGTACGCCTTGAAGCGGATGGCGATCGAGGCCGAGCAATATCGAGACGCCGTGGCGCCTGATTTCTCACAGACCTTTGTCGATATGGTCGAGAACTACGGCCGGAGTCACGAGTTTGGGCTGGCCACGCGCCACTACCTCAAGCACTTCCCGCTCAGCATGCCGGGGATGGCGACGATGGGGCTCGGCATGCTCACCAAGAAGCGCTTGAAGATGAAGCCGAAGAAGATCAAGGGTGTGGCGCAACTGACCCGCATCCTCGATCGCGCCAAGGAACTGGAGGCATCCCCATGACGGCGTACCTCCTGTACCCTGGGTGCTCGATGGAAACGAGCGGTAGGGCCTACGCCGAGTCGTTGGCGGTCGTTGCCCGCGCGCTGGGCATCGGGTTCCGGGAAATCGACGACTGGAACTGCTGTGGGGCTACCGAGTACCTCGGCATCAGCCGCACCCCGGCGTATGCGCTCATCAGCCGAAACCTGGCCCTGGCCACGCGGCAATCCAACGGTGCCCGCACGGTCGTTGCGCCCTGCAGCGCCTGTTACCTGAATCTGGCCAAGGCCGATCATTGCCTTCAGGAAGATCCTGCGATGGACGCGCGGGTCAACGAGGCGCTCGGTGCCGGGGGGCTCAGCTATGCGCCGGGGTCCGTCGCGATCCGCCACCTGCTGGACGTGATCGTCAACGATGTGGGCCTCGAGGCCGTGAAGGCGAAGGTGACCAGGCCACTGCACGGCCTCCGTGTGGCTCCCTACGTCGGGTGCATGTTGGCGCGGCCGGATTACGGCGGCCGAGTCTCGAACCACGAGTACCCGACCGAGCTGGACACGCTCCTCGCCGTGTTGGATGCGGAGGTCATCGACTTTCCGCTCAAGACACACTGCTGCGGCGGCCACATGACCCAGATCGGGCCCGAGACCGCCTATGAGTTGATTCGACGCCTGCTCCATGCTGCCGCGCAATTCGAGGCCGATGTGATCGCCACCGTGTGTCCGATGTGTAAGCTGAACCTGGACACGTATCAACAGGCCATCAACAAACACTTCGGTACCCAGTACCAGATCCCGAT
>QJVU01000125.1 GCA_003235605.1 Planctomycetota bacterium
GATGCGACGACCTTGCGCCAGCCGCGGCCGGCTTCCTCGGCAACCTCGAACCCGGCGCGCCGGAGTGTCTCTGCCGCGTGGGCATCGAAAGCCGGACCCACCGGCTTCGTGGGGTGGGTGAAGGCCGGATCGTCCTCAGCCACCACAACCTGGGTCAGGATTCCCACTACCGGGTGCTTCAGGTCCTGCTCCGCCAGGGCGTTGTGGAGTGCCTGCTCCAGGAGATAGCCCAGCTCGCCCTGGGACTCGGCCACACACACCTCGAGGGGGAGGCCATAGGCCTTGCCCAAGGCCTCCTCGACACGGATCAGGATGTGTCCGACCTGGAAGCCGTTGCCGTGGGTGAGGACGACACGATGGCCTTCCTTCACCAGGGGCACGACAGCCCGCATCGCCGCAGAGGCGTTCTGGAACTGGGTCGCGATGGTGGCCTGCTCCCCGGGCTGGACCAGGGCGTTGCCCCCCAGCGCGACGACGATCGTGTCCGGGCCAGCCATTTCACCGCCGCAGCTGCATGGCCTGGCGAACGCGGCTCTCCGCCATCTCCACCGCGGCCTGCCGGGGCGGGATCTTGTCCTTGCGGCTCCGCTCCAGGACCTCCCGGGTGTTGGTCTGGATCTTGTCGGCGATCTGCGCGAAGGCCGAGGACTCGGTGCCGCCGTGGTACTCCACCGAGGCACAGATCACGCCGCCGGCATTGGCGATGAAGTCCGGAACCACGCACACGCCCCGTTCGTGCAGGCGTTTCTCCGCTGCGGCCGTGGCCGGGATGTTGGCCCCCTGGAGCACGAGGCGCGCCTGGATCTGGTCGACGTTCTTCTCGTGGATGGAGTCGGGCCGTGCCGCGGGCACCAGGATGTCGCAGGCCACCGTCAAGAGATCTGCCACGGGCATGCTGTTGCCGCCGTCGAATGCCGCCACGGTGCCCGTCTCGGCCTTGACCTTCGCCAGCTCCGCAGCAGGAACGCCGTCGGGGACGTGCACCGCCCCCTTGGAGTCGCTTGCTGCCACCAGGCGCGCGCCGCGTTCCTCGAGGAAGCGCGCCGCCGGCCGGCCGACGTTGCCGAAGCCCTCGATGGCCACCCGGGCGCCGTCCAGATCGATCAGGCCCAGCTCGGCGGCCACGTCGGCACACTGGGCGAGGCCAAAACCGGTGGCGCCGATCTCGTCCAGGGGAATGCCGCCAAGCACACGGGGAAGCCCCACAGAGCGGCCGATCTCGTCCTTCACCCAGGCCATGCAGGTCTCGTCCGTGCCCATGTCCGGACCGGGGATGTAGTCGACGAGGTGTTCGATCCCGGCGGCGAAGGCGCGCACCAGCTGTTCCCGGACCTCGGGAGGCTGCGCCGGGTCGGCGACGATCCCGGACTTGCCGCCACCGTGGGGGAGGCCTGCGGCGGCGTTCTTGAGGGTCATCGCCCGGGCCAGGCGGAAGACCTCCTCGACGGTGACGTCGGCGGCCATGCGCACGCCGCCGATGGCTGGCCCGCAGGCGACGTTGTCCACTACCAGGATGCCCCGCATCCCGGAGCGAGGATCGAAGAGAAACAAGACCTTGCCAGGGCCGAGGTCATCACGGAACTCGAACGGGGTGGTCGTGGTCATCGTCGTGGTCTCCTGTTGGTGTGTGGGTCACTTCTGGCGCATCCGCATCAGGCCCGCCTCGATGCGCGCGAAGGTGATCGTGCTCCGAGGGTAGTCTGCCAGCTCAATGCCGAGCTCGCGGGCAAGCTGGCGTACGATAGACAGCGGCTCGGGGTCGGCCTTCCGCCAGTAAGGGCGCAGCTCCCGCAGGAAGATGTTCATGGTCACCGGGCCGATCCCGTGAAAGGCCAGTATCCTCCTTTCGAGGTCCGCCGCATCCTTGGAGATCTCGTGCAGGTTCTCCAGGCTGCCGCCGTAGTCCTCCAGCAGCTTCCTGCAGTTGCGCAGGATCTGCGTGGACTTGCGGCCGTCATAGCGCACGTAGCCCCCCTCCCGCATGATCGGGTTCACGAGGAACTCCTGACCCTTGGCGAGGATGCTCCCCGGGGTCAGCAGCCGATGCCTCCTGAAGGTGCGGTAGGTGTTCTTGGCAATGGTCTGCGAGATGTGGCCGCCGAACAGCAGGCTGGCCAGGAACCACTTGAAGTACTCCCGGTCGCTTTGGGTCTCAAGCGCTATGCCGAGCTCCTCCGAGTAGAGCAGGCTCCGTCGCAGGTTGGTCACCTGGGGACTCGTCGTCTGCGCCCTTGCCATGTCCTGGGGATGCTACACCGACCCGGCATGTGGGCCGTGCGCACAGATACGTATGCGAGAGACGCAGAAGCCCCCGGTATCGTGGTCGTGGTGAGCACGCACCTCGAAGGCGTCCTTGCACGGCTCGAATGGATGCGCAAGCAGGGAATCTGGCCGAATGGCCTCCGCTACCTTTGGACGGACGCGTTTGGCCTGGTGCTGTTGGTGTCGCTCTACCGCGCACTGGGTGAGCAGCGCTGGCTCGACGAGGCCGAGACCCTGGTGAGTCGGGTGGACCGCGTCCTCGGCAGGTCTCGGGGAATCCGGATCGGCGAGGATCCCGATCGGGACGGCCAGTACTTCCACTACCTCGCCATGTGGTTGTTCGCGCTGCAACGTCTGGGCACGATCGAGCCGCGCTACCGGCAGCAGGCCATCTGCCTCGTCCGCCAGATCCACGAACCGTTCGTGGTTCCGGGTGTCGGTGTCCACTGGAAGATGCTCGAGGACCTGAGCGGTCCGTACCCGGGTTTCGGCTTCGGCGCGTTGGATGCGTTCGACGGCTACGTCTCCTACCGCCTGATCGACGGGCAGGAAAGGGAGCTCGAATCCGAGATCTCCGACATGCGCAACCTGGTCGACGCGAGCTGGCGACACCTCGTGATCACCCAGGACCTGGGTCTGGGCATGATGTTGTGGATGACCCAGTTCTTTCCGGAGGAGGAATGGGCAAAGACCCAGCGCGCCCGCTGCCTTCAGATCCTCGACCACATGTGGATCGAGCCTGAGGGCTACTTCTGCCGGCAGCCGGAAGCAACTCATGTCAAGTTCGCCTTCACCAACTACGGTGTGAGCATCGGTCTGCAGGCGGTGGGCAGGTGGCCAGACCGAGTCTCGCGGTTGGAACAGTTCTTCGAGGGCTATCGCTCAGGCGACGAGTACGACACCG
>QJVU01000591.1 GCA_003235605.1 Planctomycetota bacterium
AAGATGGTCTCGAGGCTTGTCCCGAGGGTTGTGTGGCGGGTTGTGTCGAGGATCGAGAGTCCTGGCAGCAGCCAGGACCGGGAACAGCCACAAAGGCAGCCAGAAAGACAGCAAGGGTCGGGAGGGTTGTCATGGGCTACGGCCTCGCTGGCACATTGTAAGTAAAGTTGGAAAGAACCCCGGTGGCCGAGATCGGAGCCTTGCTCAGCGTGATCCAGGGGCGTGGACCCCGTATCATCATTCTCAAAACCCCTTGCGGAGATCGCCATGCTCAGACCCATGCTTCCCTGCCTTTGGGCCACTGTTCTGACCGCGACCGCCCTGGCCCAGACTGCCAGCGACTTTTCCAGGGAGGTGCACGGTGTCCCCGGGAAGCGACCGGGCACCGAGCGCTGGATCGTCCAGTTCCAGCGGCGCAGCTTCGACCTGTCGGGATTCCGGAGTGCGGTCTTGGCGCACCGGCCGCCTGCCGAAGTCAACGCCATCGTGGCGGATCTGGAGCGCAAGGTCGTGGCGGACCAGGAGGCCTTCGTCCGCAAGGTGGAAAGCGACTACGACGCCAAGGTGCTGCGGCAGTGGTGGCTGATCAATGCGTGCTGCATCGAGGTAGATCCCCGGCACCTGCCCGCGCTCGGCGGCCTGCCGAACGTGCTGCGGCTGCAGCCGGACGAGGAGGCGTTCCCAGTCATCAAGAAGGCTACCGATGTCCGCAACCACAACAGCGATCTCGTCCAGAAGATGAACTACACGGGGAAAGGTGTGACGGTGGCGATCGTGGACACCGGGCAGGACGAGCGCATGGCCGGTGGCAACCGTCCCCACCGGACCTACTTCGTGGGTGGCGACCCATCGAACACCACCGGAACGGGGATCGCCAAGAGCCGCCTGGTGTTGAACAAGCAGATCGGCACCCAGGTCACCGATGACATCCACGGCCACGGCACCGGTGTGGCCAGCATTGCTGCCGGCGCGAACTGGGGCGTGAGCGAGGCAGACAACGGCCATGCCTACGATGCCAACATCGCCGGCTATGCGATCGCCAACAGCACGAGCGGTGGCACCACCCTGGCGGTGATGGCCACTGCCTGGCAGGAGGTGGCCAAGGACCGGAGCCAGCAGAACATCGTTGCGGCCAACCTGTCCTACAGCGGCAAGCCCCAGGTGACCAGCGTCGAGCAACAGGCCATGGACTCCGTGGCGCTCAATGCCGACGTGCTGCCCTGCGTAGCGGCGGGCAACTTCGGCAGCTCTACGGCATCCAGTCAGAGCTGCGCCAACGGTCTCGCTACCGCGGCCATCAACCCCGACTCCCATACCATGGCCAGCTTCAGCAGCATCGGGCCACTCTACGGCAGCAACGGCCGCTTCTACCCGGACCTGTCCGGCTGCGGCGTGAGCACTGTCATGGCCCGTCGGGACAACGAGGGTTCCACGTACGTGGGCTCGGGCACCTCGATGGCATCGCCGCAGACCTGCGGCACCGCCACCCTTGTTCGCGCAGCCAACACCAAGCTCACCGCACTGGAGACCAAGTCCATCCTGCTGGCCTCCACCCAGAGCATCGCCAAGGAGAATCCAGGCAAGACACGCAACAACTATGGCATGGGCATGGTGCGGGCCGACCTCGCCGTGCTGCTGGCAGTGAGCGGCAAGGGCTTTGGCACCGGCACCGTGGGCACTGCCAACACGATCGCGCGCGTGCCGGTCGAGGTGACCAAGGGTACCCAGTACGCGGTGTGCATCTCCTGGTACCGCAGCAACCTCGCCTCCAGCGCCTATTCCAATCTGGACTTCAGGTTGTTGGACGGCACCGCGGTCATCGGCGAGTCGAAGACGCCCGACAACCTCTACGAGATGATCCGCTTCCTGGCGGGCAAGACCGGCACCTACACCCTCGAGGTCACCGCCACCTCCCTGGACGTGTCCTCGCTGCAGTTCTCTTACGCCTACACCCAGACGCCGCCGGAGCCGATCGCGGGCACGGTGAGTCGGTTCGGCAAGGGTTGCCTCGGCACCGGCTTCCCCCCGGGCTATCCCTGCCAGGCCGAAAACCAGCAGACCAGCGGTCTCCAGGGTTCGATCGGTTCGACGCCTGGAGACATCTACCTCATGGAGGTGAAGGCAAACCAGGACCTGTTCGTCGAGGGTTTCGAGATCCGGTCCAAGGCCCTGTCGACATCCCCACAGATCATCAACACCCACTTGTTCGACGCCACCAGTAGCGGTGCGCCCAACAAGATCGTGGCCAGCTCTTCGATGCATATCGACGTACCGGTCGCCAACTACCGGACGACGTTCACCGAGAGCTTCGAGATCAAGAGCGGCACCGTGTTCTTCCTGGGGATCGAGGTGCCCAAGACCGGCACCACGCAGCTGGTACTTCCGCTGGTCTCCAGCGGGACCACGACGCCGTTCTGGATCAAGGACCTCCAGGGAGCCTGGCGGCGCATCAACCAGTCCAGCTGGGTCTACAGCGTGATCTGCAAGGTCACCAAGCCCGGCGCCACACCCGACCTCAGCGCCCGCTCGATGCCCGCACTGGACACCAAGCTCACCGTCGACCTGCTGTACGGCCGACCGGACTCCCAGGCACTCTTGCTCACCGGCCGTTCCAACCAGAGCTGGGGTGGGTTGAACCTGCCGCTGACGGTGGCAGCCGGCTGTGACATCCTGGTGTCCGGCGAGATCCTGGTGCCGGTGACCCTCAACTCCGGAGGCGGTGCCACCTTCTTCTACAAGATGCCCAAGAACCGGAACCTGTTGGGCGAGGTCTACTACCACCAGGCAGGCGTGTTGGACCCGCAAGCCAATACGTTCGGCTACGCCATGTCGAACGCGCTGCGGTTGCAGGTGGGCGACTTCTGACCGGTCTGGACGACTAGGCTTGGTGCTCGCCGCCCTGCTGAAACGCCAGGGCGGCGGCACCCAGGACCGCACCGTTCGTCTCCTGCAGTTCGGAGATGTGGAGCTCGGAGAGTCGCACCTCGACGCCGCGGAATACCCGGTGCACATTGCGATCGAAGGCAGCCTTCGTCGGCGCCAGCAGCAGATCCCCAGAGCGTGCCAGACCACCGCACAGGAAGATCTTCTCGGGGCTGGTGATCACGACGGTGTTGGCCAGGGCAAGCCCCAGGACCTCCGCGGTTTCCCGATAGACCTCGAGCG
>QJVU01000634.1 GCA_003235605.1 Planctomycetota bacterium
GGGAGGGAGAACGGCGTGTCGCTACCCATGGCAG
The DNA here is from genome assembly GCA_003235605.1 of Planctomycetota bacterium. The sequence continues at coordinate 35 of QJVU01000634.1, forward strand.
CGCCGCTTGAGAACCTGGTACACTCCACACACAGTGCTGGAACCAGTCGAGATCTACACCAAGGAGTACTACGACCGCCTCAAGGCCGTCGAGGCGAACCACTGGTGGACTCTCGGCATGACCGACATCATGCACGCGTTGGTGGCTGGGAGGATTCCCAAGGGCAAGGATGTGACCTTTCTCGATGTTGGCTGCGGCAGCGGAATCGGCCTCTCCTGGGCCGCAAAGAACCTGCCCGACGCTCGGCGAATCGGGGTGGACGTCAGCGCCCATGCCCTCGAGCACTGCCGGTCCACCGGTGCCGAGCTTCACCTCGTCGACGATGAGGAGCTGCCGCTGCCGGACAAGTCGGTGGACCTGGCGATCTGCATCGACGTTCTTCAGCACACCGCAAGCGAAACAAAGATGCTCTCCGAGGTGTTCCGTGTCCTGAAGTCTGGTGGCACGTTCTTCGCTCGAACGAACGCACGTTCGCTCACGCCGCCACCGGCTGGGAGCAGGCTTTTCACCAGGGCCGAACTGATACGGGGGCTGAAGGAGGCTGGTTTCCGGGTGCTTTGCTGCTCGCGCACCAACGCAATCGGCTCGATGGTTGCCGAGGTGGGTCTCTGGCGCGAACACCGACGTCGTCGAAAGAGGGTCTCGGCAACCAATGGAGAGCACGGGAGCACGAACTCACACGGTGGTGGCTATGGCGGCGGCTTGCGCCTGTCACCCGAAGACCCAAGCCGCTTGAGCTCCCGAGCAAAGAGGATGCTCCTGAGGCTCGAGGGCTTCTGGCTCCGCTGCGGTGGCCGGCTGCCGTTTGGTCACAGCCTGGTTGCGCTCGCGGACCGAAAGCCAGCCACCTGATCCCTGTGGAGGACACACCGCTGCGCGTACTGACGATCGCGAGGAACTACCCCAACGAGAGCTACCCGGCCCTCGGAATCTGGGTGCAGCGACTGGTGCGCGTATCCCAGGCCGTGGCAGAGCAGACCGTGATCTCCCCCGTCCCGTACGTTCCACCCCTGCTTCCGGTCGGACGATACGAGCGCTTTCGAAGGGTCGCGAAACACCGCATCGACCAGGGCATCGAGATCCACTGCCCGCGCGTGCCCTTCGGACCCGGCATGCTCCTGCATCGGTTCGAGGCCAGGCTCATCTACCCTTTCGTGATGCGTGTCGCCCTGCGACTTCATCGCGAGCGTGCCTTCCATCTCATTCACGCGCACTTCATATACCCGGATGGCGTCGTCGCCGCCCGTCTCGGATGTCTTCTCGGGATCCCGGTGGTCACGACGGAGCACACGCTGTGGAGTCCATGGCTCGATGAGAATCGCTCCGTACGACGCCAGGTTGCCCAGGCTCTGCCTCACATCCAGGTCGTGAGCGTCGTCAGCCGGGCGGTCCGAGAATCCGTGATGCGGTTCCTGAAGGACGAATCCAGGATCGAGATCCTGCCGAACGTGGTGGACGATGCGTTTCGCCTTCGCGCACGGGATGAACCCTGGGATCCGAACCAGCTCCTGTTTGTCGGAGTCGTGCGCCGTGTGAAGGGTCTCGACGTCCTGGTCCGGGCCCTCGCACGGCTCACCCAGAACCGCCCGCAGCTGCGCCTTCGCGTGCTCGGCGAGCCCTTCTACGGGGGCTACCGGCGCGACGAGGAAGAGGTGAGGCGCCTGATCACAAGCCTCGGACTCGAGCAGCGGGTCGAGTTCTCCGGATACGCCCCGCCAGAGGAGGTAGCCCGGGTCATGCGGAGAAGTGCGTTGCTGGTGGTCCCGAGCAGGCGGGAGAGCTTCTCCGCGGTGACGGTGGAGGCCATTGCGTCGGGGACGCCGGTGGTGGCCACTTCTTGCGGCGGACCTGAGGAGATCGTGTCCGAGAACACCGGCAGGATCGTTCCAACCGAAGACGATGAAGCCCTGGCGAAGGCGATCGACGACGTGCTGAGGGCACGACCATCGTTCGAAGGAGAGCGCATGCGTTCCGAGGTCATGGCTCGTTTCGGTCCGGACCAGGTTGCTGCGCGGGTCCACCAGATCTATGCGCGGGCCCGGAACTACGCCCACCAGCCTATCGCAGCATCTTCGCAAGGTGTCTAGCGAGGATGCGATAGACCTCCGCTGATGGATGCGAGTCATGCGTGCTGACCGTGAGGGGAATCTGCTGTTCCCTCAGGAGCGGAACCACATCCAGGCATTCCGCACCTGCCGCACGAGCCATGTCGCAAACTGCATTGATGTACTTGGCGAAGGGATACGGCTCCTCGCGAATCCCGAACATCTCGGGAATGGGAACGACGATCACCCGGCAAGAGTGAGCTTGCGCGAGGGCAAGCAGCTTTGCGAGATCGCTCCTGGACTTCTGCCACGTGGGGCTCTTCTCGTCGAATTTCTGGGCTATCTGCTCCGCATACTCGGCAACGGTTGCGGACCTGTGCTTCAGGAGCTGCCACCTGGTCCAAACGAGGTTGTAGGCATGACTGTGTTTCCTTGCCGCTGCCATCAGCTCACCAAACCAGCCTGTCCGCACGTCGGGTGACACTACCGCACCGTCTTGCACGTGAAACACGGGGGGGTCAGGATCATTGCTGACATAGAGTAGGACGACGACCTTTGGCTTCAGCGGTAGACCTCGCTCCTTGAAGGTCCAATACTCCTGCGCGGTGTTGTAGCCGGGGACTCCAAGGTTCACGACAGCGACGGGCGTCTTCGTCTCATGGGCCAGTTGCTGCTCCATCTGGTCCCTCAGGGTCTCACCCTCGCGAACGCCCTGGCCGAAGGCGACAGAGTCGCCAACGATGAGGATGCGCAATCCCGGTGCGCCACTGTCAGGCACCTCCTCAGGTCCTCGAAACCCCTTTGAGTTGATGGAAACCGGGATCCCCGCGTAGAGCCCCTCGAACCCAGGCCGCAGTTCGTAGACGATTTCAGGGTTCTGACTCACCACGAACGTGCGTCTGTCCAGGTAGTAGGGCGTGTATCCACCGATTCTGAGAAGCACCTCGAGCAGCAATGCTGCTGCTACGAGTGCTGGTAGCGACAGGCCAAGGAGCTTTCGCAGCAGTCCGGGAAGCCTGCGCCTGCTCTTGGTCGTCTCATCACCAGGTGACTCAGGTGCCATCCTCTGCTCCAGGTGTGCGGCT
>QJVU01000345.1 GCA_003235605.1 Planctomycetota bacterium
AGCCGCCAAGGGCCTACCCGGATGCAGGAGGCCTCGAGATGTGGGCGCCCGAATGAGGTTGCCGTCTCTTCGGGAGGCGTTGCAACTATTGCAAACTCGATGGCTCTGCCGCGGAACCTGCCCACCCAGACAGGGAGTCCGTCAAGACCACGCCCCTGGTCCACCTGCAGCGTCATGGCGTCCCGCTCTTCGCCGTCGTGGGCCTTGACGGGGCAGTCGGCAATCCAGAATCTTGCGGTCACTCTTGATCGGCCGCCAGCTGTCTCACTATTCGGTCGTCGCCAAGCTCGGAGAAGGCGGAATGGGGGAGGTCTACCTCGCCCGGGACCTGCAGCTCAAACGCAGCGTTGCCCTCAAGATCCTGCCTCCTGATTTCGCCGACGACCCGGAGCGCCTTGCCCGCTTCCAGCGCGAAGCCGAGTCCCTCGCTGCGATCAACCATCCCAACATCGTCACGGTCTTCTCCATCGAGCAGGTCGGCGACCTGCACATCCTGACGATGGAGCGGGTCGAGGGGCGCGGGTTGGATGAGCTGCTGCCCGAGCACGGGATGCCGGTGAGCCAGCTGCTCAGGATCGGGATCGCCTTGAGCAGCGCCCTGGCTGCGGCACATGAGAAGGGCATCACCCACCGGGACCTCAAGCCGGCGAACCTGATGCTCACCGAGGACGGGAGGCTCAAGGTGCTGGACTTCGGTCTCGCCAAGCTGCAGCCCGAAACGGTCAGCCGGACGACTGCCTCCGACAGTGAGCCGATGGTCACCCGCGAGGAGGCGATCATCGGCACGGCACCGTACATGTCTCCGGAGCAGATCGAGAACCGCCCCGTCGACGGTCGCTCCGACCTGTTCAGTTTCGGGATCGTGCTCTACGAGCTTGCTACCGGCCAAAGGCCCTTCCAGGGCAGGAGCATGCCGGCCGTGATGTCGGCGATCCTCCAGCAAGAGCCACGTCCGATCCACGAGTTGCGCAGGGACCTGCCCCGCGGACTGGAGCGAATCATCTCCCGTTGCCTCAGAAAGGACCTTGCCCAGCGGTACCAGAGCGCTGCCGAGGTAAGGACAGATCTCGAATCGCTCCGTGGGAGTCCTGGCTTCCGTGCGTCCTGGCATCCGGCCCACTGGCCCGCGGCGGTGCGTTGGCTCGTGGCAGCCATGCTCGTCCTGGCCGTGGGTCTTGTTTCCTGGCAGGCCTTCTTCCAACACGCATCTGCAGACTCGGACCGGATCGGGATCGTGGTCCTGCCCCTCACGAACCAGGGTTCGACCGACGACGAGTACTGGGCTCGTGGCTTGACCAATGCCATCGATGTCCGCCTGGGCGCCGTGGCCGGTCTGAGGGTGGTCCCCTCGCACAGCACCCTCAAGTATGCCAACAAGACCCCTGCGCAGATTGGTGAGATGCACGGGGTGGACTATGTCGTCTCCGGCACCGTGTTGTGCTTCAACAAGGGCAAGGAGCGCTGGGTCCAGATCGCGCCCTGGCTGAAGCGAGCCAGCGACGGCACGACGATCTGGTTCCACGAGTACGAGCGGATCCTCGATGACATTTTCGAGGTTCAACGGGATATCGCGAACCAGATCAGCAAGAGCCTCGGCCTCACCCTGACGGCGGCCGAACGCGAGTCCATCGCCGCGCAGCCGACGGGCAGCACCGAGGCATACACGTTGTACCTGCAGGGGGAGTACTTCCGCGGCAAGCGGACCGAAGGCAACATCCGCAAGGCACTGGAGTGTTATCAGCAGGCAGCGGACATCGATGCCCGCTATGCCCTGGCCTACGCCGGTATCGCCGGCGTCTGGACGTTCCGCGCTTGGTACTGCCAGGTCGCCCCGAAGGAGGCCTACCCCCGGGTCGAAGAACAGGTCCAGAAAGCACTGGCGGCCGACGACCAGTTGCCGGAAGCCCATGCCTACCTTGGTCTCGTGCGAACCAAGTTCGACAACGACTTCAAGGCTGGCGAGGACGCATTCCTGAAGTCGATCTCCCTGGCCAAGAAGCGAAGTAGGATCAACCCCAGTGCCCACCACTGGTACAGTGGCCTGTTGACAGCGCAGGGACGACATCCGGAGGCGTTGAAGCAGAGTCTCGAGGCCCAGAGGTTGAACCCAGTCTCGCCGATCATCGCTACCTGGGTCGGGTTGAAGCACTACTTTGCAGGCGACTACGACAAGGCACTCGAGGCACTCAACCACGCTCTGAACCTGGACCCTGACTTCGCCCCTGCACGCTGGCATCGGAGCTGGGTCTACGGTCAGGTTGGCCGCCCCAAGGAGGCGATCACGGATGCAAGGAAGGCGTTCCAGGGCTCCGGAGGCAATCCCCTCTACACTATCGCAGAGGCTTGGGCGCTGGCGCTGAACGGGCAGCGGGCTGAGGCAAGGCGCCTGCTCAACGACCTGGTGGACCTTCAGAAGACGCGGTACATCTCCAACTATCACCTGGCGACCGTGTACGTTGCCTTGGGAGACAACGACGAGGCTTTCCGGCGACTGCACCTGGCCAATCAGGATCAGGCGGCTTGGCGACACTACCTGAAGGTCGATCCGCGAATGGCCCCGCTGCGCAACGACCCCCGTCTTGTCCCGCTGATCGAAAAGCTGGGCTTCTGAGCTCGATGCTCGACGCCGAACAGAAGACCGAGTTCGACTGGCATACCGACGCTAACGCAGTACGGAGTCGGGTACATTCTTATCGTTTCGCAGAAAGACAATAAGAATGTACCCGACTCCGTACCTCCTCGAGCGCGCCCATGACCCTGGAAATCGCCGCTGTCCTCACGATCCTGGCGGTCTCGCTGGTGTTCTTCATCACCGAGAAGCTGCGCATGGACGTGGTGGCCCTGGCGGTGCTCAGCGTTCTGGGGGTCAGCGGCATGGTCACGCCGGCCGACGCTTTGAGCGGGTTCAGCAACCCGGCGGTGGTGACCGTATGGGCGATGTTCGTGCTGAGTGCCGGGCTGAGCGCCACGGGCGTGGCTGACATCATTGGCCGGAGCGTTCTGCGCATCGCCGGCACCGGGGAACCCCGGATCATCTTCACGATCATGGTCGCCACCGGGCTGATGTCGGCGTTCATGAACAACATCGGTGTCGCCGCGCTCATGCTCCCGGTGGTCATGGACATCTCGCGGCGCACGGAGACGTCGCCGTCGCGACTGCTGAT
>QJVU01000625.1 GCA_003235605.1 Planctomycetota bacterium
CTGCAGATTCCGGAAGCCGGGTTCCACACGCTGGCGAGTCCGCACAACGCGACCCTGCGGGTCAACGGAGCCAACTCGGAGCGGACCCTACTGGTTCATGAGACAGCTGGCCGCTACCGCGCCATCAACGCCTCCTGCACGCATTGGGGCTGCGACGTCGACTACGACGCTGAGCACCGATGACGTTTCGTTCATGTCCGTTGGCGCGCTGTCGGGTTCAGGGAGCCAACCACGATCGAGAACAAGCGGTGCAGTTCCCGCGCGTAATCACGGTCTCGCACACGGGCACACTGCACTCCAGAAAAGGTGCACAGGTGCCTACCCCCGCTTTGCCAACTCGCATGAACGAGGCTTAAGCGAACGGTGAATCGTGGCGTGGCTAGGTTGCCGAGTGAGTACCGCCCCAGGACACACTGCCGACCGCGGTTGCAGCCTGTTGCCGGTCATCATGCTCGTCTGCGGGCTGCTCGTCTTGCGGCTCTGTACGCTCGGTGCCGCGCCGATCTTCGATCCCTCCGAGGGGCGCTATGCCGAGATCGCGCGGGAGATGGTGGTCTCCGGTGACTGGGTCACCCCCAAGTTGGAGGCCGGGCTACCTTTCTGGGGAAAGCCGCCTCTGCATGCCTGGCTGGTGGCCGCTTCCTACGAGATGTTGGGCTTCACCGAGTTTGCGGCGCGCCTGCCGAGCTTCATGTGCCTGCTCGTGGTTGTCGGCTTCGCGATGCTGCTGGCCAGAACCTGGTACGGCTGGATCACCGCCTGGTGGTCCGCGGCCATCCTGATCTCGACACCGCTGGTCTACATGACATCGGCGGTCGCGATGATCGATATCGTGCTTACCGCCTGCCTTGCAAGCTTCTGGAGCTGCATTGCCCTGGCATCAGGCAGAACCGACGCCAGGGGCAGACATGCCCTGACGTACGTTGGTTTCGTGTTTGTTGGCCTGGCCCTGCTCGCCAAGGGGCCCGTTGCTCTGGCATTGGTCGGCGTGTTCGGCCTGCTCTGGATGTTGCTTTGTCGCACACCCAGGTGTGTCACGTCGTTACCGTGGCTCACCGGCAGCCTCGTGGCCATCCTGGTGGCTGCGCCATGGTACGTCCTGGCCGAGCTCAGGACCCCGGGCTTCCTGCGCTACTTCCTCGTGAACGAGAACCTGCTGCGTTTCCTGAGCTTCGACCACGGGGACCAGTACGGGAAGGGGCATCCCTACCCGTTTGCTTCGATCTGGGGGCTGTGGCTGCTTGCTGCGCTGCCGTGGTCCTTGTTCCTGGCCTGGCGTGGGGTATGCACCCGCGTTTGGACACCATCCGTGTGGCGACAACTGCAGAACAGGCCGACGGATGCGCTCGTCCTTGCCTGGCTGCTGACCCCCATGGTGTTGTTCACTCCTTGTCGCAACATCGTGATCACGTACGTGCTGCCGGGCCTGATGCCTTTGGCCATCGTAGTGGGTCGCATCGTTGCACGAATGCTGGAGGCCCAGGAACGACGTTCGAGTTCGGTGCTCCAGGTCTCATCTCTCCTCGTTCCCTTGCTGGCCTGCGGTGGCGTGCTGTTCGTCTCCCGAAAGGCACCGTTGAGCACCATGCCGGCAATGCTGGCGATGGCATGTCTGGCCGGGATCATTGTTGCCGGCATCGGGCTGCAATTCCGAAGGCGCAAGCTCATGGCAACCACTGCGTTCGCGTGCCTGGTGGTGCCGCTTGTGGCCACGATCTTGGTTGGATGCATCGCCGACGGCCTGGCACGAGAGTATTCGGCGAAGCACGTCGTCGCGGCCCTGAAGCAGGATCCCAGCCTGAGAGGTCGTCCGGTTGCCTCGTACAAGGATGCCTACAGTGGCCAGTTCTACACCTGCGGACGTATGCGCAGCCTGCACGAGGACCCTGGCCTCCTGCGAGCGTTCTGCGACGGCCATCCTGACTGGCTCGTTGCATTCCGGCCAAAGGACCTCAGCCGTCTACCACTCCCGCTCAGAGATCGGTTCCACGTGTGTCGGGACCTTCACCCCGTAGTGCTCTGCAGCAGTGACAAGCCCTAGGCCCCGCAGTCCCTGTCCACCGCAGCCACGCCGTGGTCCGGGCGGCTGCCGTTCTGTGGCGTCCTACTTCAGGCCGAGCCGGCCGGGTCACCTTCAGCGCCACGCGACCGGTCGTCGTGATTCGGCCGGCGAGGTAGACGCCCTCCACCGCCACCGCGGGTCAGCGCGCGAGCCAGGTGAAAGCCGCCGAATATCTCACCAAAGGACGGGCCCGGATTGAGGGAGGGCCCGGGCATGGATCGCGGCGACTCGAGCAGTCCCGCGTCCAGGAGCTGCCTGTAGCGGTCACGCAGCTCCTCCGCGTGCTGCGGGTGCCTCGCACACAGTCGGTTCAGCGCATTCTGGCGGCGGTCGTCAGGAACGTCGAGACACTCCTCGAGGAGGCGCTCAACCGGGTCGACGGGCTCGGTTTCGGGCGTCATGATTGGCAGCAGACGGGTGGATGGGAGACCATGGCCGTTACGGACCATGTCTGCGGACGAGCAACCCACGACCTTCGACCTGATCGAGCGTGCCCAGCGGGGAGATGCAGCCGCGCTTGACGAACTGATGCGCACGCACCTCGCATCGCTCCGTGCGTTCGTGCGCGCCAGGACCAGCGCGGACTTGCGCCGCCGCGAGGCCGACTCGGATCTCGTGCAGACCGTTTGTCGGGAGGCTCTGCGCAGCCTCGGGGACTACAAGTGGCAAGGTGAGGGGAGCTTCCGTCTCTGGCTGTTCTCATTGACGCTCAACAAACTCCGGAACAAGCACGACTACCACTACGCCCAGAAGCGGGACCGGCACCGCGAGGTGAGCGGGCCGCAGGGCTACGAACGGCTCGCCACGGCATACCGCACCGTGTCCACACCGAGCGAGAACGCAATTGCCCGGGAACTCGTTGACAAGGTGGAGGCAGCGCTGGACCGCCTCGAGCCCGCGCAGCGGGACGTGATAGTCCTTTCCCGGATCGTCGGTCTCAGTCACAAGGAGATTGGTGAGCAGCTCGGCAAGAGCGAAGGCGCAGCACGCACAGCCTTGAACCGGGCCCTCGCCAAGCTGGCTTCCGCCATGCAAGCGGTGGAAAGGGAGCGGGGCGGGCCCGGGTCCCCGGTCCCTCCCCTGTAGCGTGACGTCTCGTAGCGTGACGTCTCGCACGGATTGCAGGACACGACTTCCTGCCTCCGTCTCAGCGGTGCTGCATGATGTATGTGAGGACTTCAGGCGGACCCCTGAACCCCTTGACAGCGACACCTCGCCACTTCGAGCCGGCGAGTTTGGTGTTCTTGTCGAACCAGACCGTGGCCAGACTGGCACCCGCAAAGTCCGCATTCCGGAGATCGGTGCCCTCAAAGTGTGTCGTATTGATCGCCGCCTTCTGGAATGACGACCCAGAAAGCCTAGCGGTGTTGAAGCGGCGTCCGGCGATCGCCGCTTCCTGGAACGATGCCCCCGAGAGCTTGCCTCCTGCGCAGCCACGCCCGCTCATCGT
>QJVU01000612.1 GCA_003235605.1 Planctomycetota bacterium
TCTGGCCGCGCGAGACGACGTTGTCGCCGTGGAGGGCGCTCACCGGCACGAACGCGAGGTTCGACAGGCTGAGCTTCGCGCAGAATCCCTCGTACTGGTCGCGGATCTCCTCAAACCGCGCCTCCGAGTAGTCGACGACGTCCATCTTGTTGACTGCGACTATGACATTCGCAACCCCCATCAAGGAAGCAATGAACGCATGCCGCCTCGACTGTGTCCGGATGCCACCCTGCGCATCGACCAGGAGGATGACGAGGGACGCCGTCGACGTACCCGTGACCATGTTGCGCGTGTACTGCTCGTGGCCGGGCGCGTCAGCGACGATGTACTCACGCCGGGCTGTCGAAAAGCGACGGTAGCCCACATCGATGGTGATGGCCTGTTCCCGTTCTGCCAGGAGCCCGTCCATCACCAGGGCAAGATCGAACCCGTCGCGCCTGAGCTTCTTGGATGCGTCCTGGATGGCATCCACATGATCTTGCGGCACGCTGCCGGTCTCGTACAGCAGGCGACCGATCAGCGTGCTCTTGCCGTCGTCCACGCTGCCGATCATCGCGAAGCGGAGGAGATCCCGGAGTCCGCCCAATCAGAAGTACCCTTCCTGCTTCATCTGCTCCAATGCCCCCTCCGACTCATGATCGATGGTGCGCTTTGCGCGCTCCGAGATACGGGTCGCCTGGATCTCGGCGATGATCTGCGCCACGTTCGTGGCGGAAGACTCCACAGCGCCAGTGCAGGGCTTGCACCCGAGCGTGCGGTACCGTCGCGGGGGCGTGCCGCTCGACCCCCCACCGTCGGAATGCGCGAAGTAGAGAGGTGGAACCGGGATGCCTTCCCTTTCGATGTAGCGCCACACATCGATCTCGGACCAGTTCGAGAGGGGGAAGACCCGCATCGATTCGCCGGGACGAAGCCGTCCGTTGTAGAGGTTCCACACCTCGGGCCTTTGCCGCCTGGGGTCCCACTGCCCGTGGTGGTCGCGGACCGAGTAGATTCGCTCCTTGGCTCGCGACCGTTCCTCATCCCGGCGGGCGCCGCCGATGGCTGCGTCGAAGCCGCCCTCCCGAAGGGCGACAAGCAGCGCCTCGGTCTTGAGCAGCCCGCAACAACGTGCGGTACCAAGCTGCTGGGGGTGCGCACCGGTCTCAATGGCGCCCTCGTTGCGGTGCACGATCAGCCGCACCCCCACCTCCTCGACGATGCGGTCGCGAAACTCGTAGATCGCCTCGAACTTGTAGCCGGTGTCGATGTGCAGGAGCGGGAAGGGGATCCGACCCGGGGCGAACGCCTTCTGGGACAATCGCAGCAAGACGCTCGAGTCCTTGCCGACCGAGTAGAGCAGGACCGGGCGCCGGAACTGGGCCACCACTTCACGCAGGATGTGGATGCTCTCGGCCTCCAGGACATCGAGGTGAGACAGTTGGTAGCTTTCCATCGGAAGGGCGGGTGCGAGATCCCCAAGGGGGGGTCCGATGGGCAGGCTCGGGCTAGAAGTAGCGGCTCGGACGGGCCTTGAACAGAGGGGCGTTCCGAGCCAGCCACGTGGTGTTTTCGGAGCTTGCGCATCCGAATCCGGCACGCTGTCGAGCCCTGCCGAGGCGCTTTCCCGGACGACGGGGCCTTGCGCTCGACCCTCCAGCGGCAAGAATCTCCCTGCCGGCCCCGGCCCCCACCCTCGCACCCAAAGTCCCAGGGCCTGATGGCTGAGAGAGATCGGATCCCCCGGATCCTGTTTGCCGGCGCGTGCCTGTTCTTCGCGTTCCTCTACGGGTTCGTGTCGTCGCACTTCGGTTGGTTCCCGCACTCGTTCATGTCGGGTGCCCTGAACGAGATCGCGACCGCGTGCCAGGCGACACCCGCCAACTCCATACACCACAAGTACCCCGCCCGGCACGACTTGGTGGGAGCGGCGAGCTATCCGAACCCGGATCCGACCGTCCCGCAGGGACACACAGAGATACAGCAGGGGATCACCCTGCTCACTTCCTACTGGCCGGAGAGCAACTGGCTTCCCGGACTCCGGGTGATCGATCTGACGGGTAGGACCCTGCACCATTGGACCGTCGACGTCAAGGCGATCTGGCCAGCGTGCCCGCATCAGGACGCAATCGCCGGTAGCCAACACAGGGCGGACAACTACGTCCATGGCTCCTACCTCTTCGAGAACGGGGATGTCCTCTTCAATGTGGAGTACCTGGGACTGGTCCGGATGGACGCCAGTGGCAAGGTCCTCTGGCGGCTCGATGGGCGGACCGACCACTCGATCCATCGTGCCGACGATGGCAACTTCTGGGTCTGCGCCTCCACGTGGATCGTGGACCCGAAGCTGGTCGCGAGATTCCCAGGTCTCGACAACCCCGTGATCGATGACCGCGCCATCCTGGTCTCCCCGCAGGGCAAGATCCTCCGAGAAGTGTCGATCCTGGAAGTGCTGTTCGCTTCCAAGCACAGGCCTCTTCTCTGGACCACACAGTTCGCCAACATCACGTACGACCGCACCCACCTGAACGACGTCGAGCCGCTTTCCCCTTCGATGGCGGGTGAGTATCCACTGTTCGCGGCAGGCGATCTCCTGATCTCGCTTCGAAACATCAACCTGGTGTTCGTGCTCGACCCGGAGACCAAGCGGATCAAGTGGTCGGCGCCAGGACAGTTCTGTGAACAGCACGATCCGGACTTCATCGGAGATGGTTGGATCAGCGTCTTCGACAACAACGGGGACGGAACCATCGATGGTGGCCGCTTCGGTGGAAGCAGGTTGGTGGCAGTCCGGCCCCATACCGGCGAGACACGCCAGATCTACCCACGTCCCTACATGCCCCGCGAACTCGCGCGACACGAGCGAAGGTTCTACTCCCTCCAGGGTGGCAAGGCGCAGTACCTGCCCAACGGCAACTGGTTGATCACGGAGGCGTCGGCCGGACGCGTGTTCGAGATCGACAAGGACGGTCGCACGGTGTGGGAGTGGGGGCACTTTCCTCACGACGACGGCATGATCTCGGAGGTTCTGGAGGGGACTCGCTACCCTCTGGCCTCGCAAACCGTCAGGCGGTGGAGCCAATGATCATCTGCGCCACCTTCACAGTGCCCATGCTGTGCTATCTCGGTCCCGGCGGCGTGCTCACAATGCTCGGTTCCGCAGTGGCCCTGGTGGGAGCGGTCGCGGTCGCCTTCTTCGGACTGGTCTGGTATCCGATCAAACGCCTGCTGCGCTGGTGGCGGTCGCTGAAGGTGGCCCGCGTTGCAAACCACCGGGACGCCGGGCTACCCATGGGGCGTTCCCGTCGGTGACATGGGCAGCCGCCGTCTTCGTCCTGGTTGGTTTCTTGGCACTCGCGCGCCTCCTGCAGATCCCGTCGCGGGTCGCAGAGGTCATGCGGTGTAGTCGCAGCGCGCTCGCTCACCTCCGAGACAAGGACCTCACCGACCTGCAGAAGGAGCGCGAGATGCGGGCGCAGGCCATGCGCCTGTTGAGCCTCTTCCTCATCCTGACGGTATCTGCCGCAGCAGCCCTCGCCGTGCCGGTCGGTGTCGTCGGCATGCTGGACCTCGCCGGTCTTGTCGCGACCGAGGCAGTCCTCGACCGACTGCTTTCCTGGGAGCTGCTGCTGGCGACCCTGCTTCTGGGCGCTGTGGCCTTCGCGCTCACGACTTCGAGACACCGCCCGTGAGCTTCGAGAATCGCTATGGTCTGTTGGATCGTCTCCTGCACCGCATCGCCTTTGCCTCGGGCATCGCCCAGTGTGGAGCCGCCGACTTGGAGGAACGACTGTTCCGACGTGAGCTCGAGGCAACCGATCTTGGCTCACCGGTGATGATCACCGCTCTCCCGAGGGCAGGCACGACGATACTCCTCGAGGTCCTCGCCGGGACGCCGACGTTCGCATCACATACCTACCGGGACATGCCCTTCGTGCTGTGCCCGATGCTGTGGCAATGGATGTCGAGGCGGTTCCGCCGTACGGACACACCTCGCGAACGGATGCACGGGGATGGCATCCAGATCTCACTGGACAGCCCGGAGGCTCTGGAAGAGGTCGTCTGGATGCGGTTCTGGCCCGAGAAATACCGCGAGCGTTCGATCGAGCCCTGGCAGAGCTGCGATCACGAGGAGTTCTTGGAGTTCCTGACCGCGCACATGCGGAAGATCGTGGCACTCCGGGCTCGGGACAAGCCCACCGCACGCCGCTATGTCTCCAAGAACAACCTCAACATCGCGCGAATCCCTGCAATCTTGAACGCGCTGCCGTCAGCGACGTTGATCGTGATGTTCCGGAATCCCGTACAGCATGCTGCCTCTCTACTGCGCCAACACCGACGCTTCTCGGAGCGTCACGCCAGGGATGCGTTCGCCCGCTCCTACATGGCGGCCATCGGCCACTTCGACTTCGGTGCCAACCTCAAGCCCGTGGGTTTCTCAGGCTGGACCGCGCAACAGGAAAGACTGGACCCCGACCGGATGGACTACTGGCTGGACTACTGGCGTGCCACCTACCGCCACATCCTGCGCCACACTCCTCACGAACGACTGCACTTCGTCGGGTTCGAGGCCCTTTGCGAGGCGCGGGATCTCGCTCCGTTGGCCGAACGGCTCGGGCTGGACGTGAGCGAGCTCCACACCCGAAAGAGCATCCTGAAGGCGCCGCAGGCCCATGACATTGCCCCCGATGCCTTGTCACGGGAGGCAGTGGAGGATGCCAACCAGCTGTACGCCCGCCTGCTAAGGCTCCAGGTCCTGGCCCCGACGGAACGCGAGTCCGGTCGGGGGAGGTGACCTATCGGCCCAGCGTCGCCCAGATCCCGTTGGTGCCGTGCAGCTCCACCGGGAACAAGCTGCCGAGATAGAAGGCCTGCAGCGCAATCGTGGCGCCCATGAGCTTGGGACTGTTGGGCACCTGGTACTTCATGCTCCAGGTCGCCGTGGGCTGCCAGAACTGCACCGCCGCAGGCTGCAGCAGGTCCACGTAGGCAAAGCAGCCGCTCGCCAGCGCCAGCGCGTTCTTCGGTGGGGCGCTGATCACCAGGGCGGCAGTCGTGCTCGCCGGCGCGTCGCGTCCGGTGAGCACGAAGCTCTGGCCGAGCACCGGGTCCACAGCGGACAGCCTGGGATACAGGCCCTTGGGGGCGCAGCCCTTGCCGATCTCCTGGGCGGTTGCGCCCGTGTCCACGCTCCACACCTCGCGCCCCTTGATGCCGTCGGTCGCGCTGAACAGCAGCCTGCCGTTGGAGACCGTGGCGTACAGCGGGTCCGTGGACAACGGGCCGGGAGCGAGATCCGTGAGCCGCGCGGTGCCGTTGGTGCTGCCGTCGCTCACCCAGAGCTCATGGCCGTAGGTCACCTCGTAGGCGAAGAACACCAGGAACCTGCTTCCTACCCTGACCAGGTCCTTGATGCCCGTTGCATAGACCCCGGGGACGACCTTCACGACCACCGTCCCCTTGCTGGTCCCGTCGGTCTTCATGAGGGCGAAGCCGCTGTTGGCCCAGGCGGCGAAGTACATCTGACCCTGGAACTGGGTGAACTCCCGAGGGTTGCCGTCGTTCGTTCCGGTGTAGATGTCCTGGAGCATGAAGGTGCCGTTGGCGGTGCCGTCGCTGGTCCACAGCTCCTGGCCGGTGACAGCGGTCCAGGCGCGGAAGATCGCCCGACCGTTGAAGTCGGTGATGTCGGCGGGGAACGACCCGCCCGCGCCCGGCACGATGTCCTTGACCATGACCGTGCCGTTGGTCGTGCCGTCGCTCTTCCACAGCTCGCTGCCGTTCGTGTCGTCGTAGGCCGTGAAGAACAGCGTGTTGCCCACCTTGGCGAGGGCTAGCGGGGACGAGCTCTGGGTGCCGGAACGGATGTCCTTGACCAGGACCGTGCCGTTGGCGGTGCCATCCGTCTTCCAGAGCTCCTCACCGCTCTGGCCGGAGAAGGCACGGAAGAACATGGTGTCACCGATCACGGTCAGGAACTGCGGGACGGCGCCGCCGGGTCCCGACTGGATCTCCTTCACCACGACCGTGCCGTTGGCGGTGCCATCCGTCACGTGCAGCTCGATTCCGAGCTGCGGATCCGCGGCGCGGAAGTAGAGACGACCGCGGAACTCGGTCAGCTCCCCCACGAAAGAGCCCAGTGAACCGGGCTGGATGTCCTTGACCAGGACGGTGCCGTTGGTGGTGCCGTCGCTCTTCCACAGTTCGACCCCTCGTGTGCCGTCGTCGGCGGTGAAGAACAGGGTGTCCCCGAGCATGGTCATCTCCTTGGGGTCGGAGTGGCCCGCCCCCGGATTGATGTCCTTCACGAGCCGCGTGCCGGCCGCGGTGCCGTCGGTGACGTAGAGCTCCCTGCCGGTGTTGCCATCGTCGGCCACGAAGAACGTACGGCCCATGACGTCCGTGAGACGCAACGGGTTGGAGTCGAGGGTGATGCCGGTGCCCGGATCCACGTCCACGACCGTGGTGCCGGCGGCTGTACCATCGGTTACCCACAGTTCCTCCCCGGCGGTGTCGTGCGTGGCGGTGAAGACCACGTTCAACGATGCCTTGACGAAGTTGCCCGGGTAACCAAAGGCCTTTGCGAGCGTCGTCACCAGCGTCGGAGCCGTCCCGTCGCTCTTCCAGAGCTGGGTGCCTGTGCCGCTCTGGTAGAACGCAAACCACAGGGTGCCGCCGACCTCGACCATGCTGGTCGCCACGGTTGCCGCCACCTTGACCGTGCCATTGGCGGTGCCGTCGGTCTTCCAAAGCCACAGGCCGTTGTCCGCCGCCAGGAAGTAGACGGCGTTCTTGTAGACAGTCATGGAGCCGGGGCCGCCGGATGAGGTCCCGTTCATGTCCGTCAACTGCACCGTGCCGTTCGCGGTGCCGTCGGTGACCCAGAGCTCGAACTCCGGGAACCGGCCGTTCACCAGGCGCTGCGCGGCAGAAAAGAGGACCTTGTTGCCCAGCGCCACCAGCCCGGTCGGCTGGCCGCTCGAGGTGCCGGACCAGATGTCCTTGACGAGGACGGTGCCCTGGGCCGTCCCGTCGGTACTCCAGAGCTCGTTCCCGTTCTTGGCATCGGTGGCGGCGAAGAACAGGCGGTTGCCCATCTGCACAAACCACCGCGGCGTCGAGTTCGCCGTGCCCGGATTGATGTCCTTGAGCAGCGTCGTACCGTTGGTGGTGCCGTCGGTCATCCAAAGCTCATGGCCCGACGTGGAGTCGCTGGCTATGAAGATGCCCTTCCCGTTCCAGTCGATCATGCCGTCCGCAAAGGAGCTGCCGGTCCCGGACATGATGTCCTTCACGAACACCGTGCCCTGGGTCGTCCCGTCGGTCTTCCACAACTCACGGCCGGTCGAGGCGGTGTTCGCCTGCAGGTAGTAGGTGTTGCCCACCTTCCCGATGAAGATCGGCGACGCGCTCCCCGGTCCCGGGTCGATGTCCTTCACCAGAACCGTCCCCTGGGCCGTCCCGTCGGTCTTCCACAGCTCGTGCCCCGACTTCCCGTCGTTGGCCAACAGGTAGAGCGTGCTGCCGATGGCGAACAACGGCCGCGGCGTCGAGCCCACGACCCCCGGGTTGATGTCCTTGACCAGCTGGGTCGTCGAAGCAGTGCCGAGGGTCCGGTAGAGCTCCTGGCCGAGCCTGGTGTCCGTGGCTGCGAAGTACGTCCACCCGCCGGCGTTCACGAAGAACCCGGGCTTCGAGGAGGGGTTGGTGCCCGCCGTGTTGATGTCCTTCACCAGCACGGGGGCCACCAGCGACTGGGCGCTCGCGCAATCGGCGACGAAGCCGGCGAGGCCGGCAAGCAGGACACAGGGCAGGCTGGAAACGAGAGCACGCATCAGGGTCTCCACAGGTCGGTGAAAGGTTCGGCGGGTTGGTTCAAGCCACCCACTGTTTGCATTGGCGGGCAGTTGCGGTTCGTCGTTCTCGCAACAAACCGTAGCGTCTGTGCTAGCGTTGGTTGCGCAGGGACCGTGGCATTTCTCCCGGCCCGGCATGCCGGCGCGGCGAGGCCAGCGAGACGATGAGCAGAACCAAGCAGTGCTGGACCTCCGGGCATCCCGGTGACGCGTCGTCCGCCTTGTGCCGCCTCGTTCGCATCAGCCTGCTGATGGGCCTGCTCGTCGCTGGCTACACCCTGGTCCAGGGAATCCTCAACCGGTCCACGCTGGCCCAGGCCTGGGGAGCCGCGACCCCCTGGGTGCTGGTTGCCCACGGGCTCGGCTGCGTCGCGCTCGCCCTGGCCACGCAGCGCCCTCCAGCGGCACCGGCTGTGCTGCGCGCCGGTTTCTGCGTGCTGGTGCTCTGGTGGCTCACCTACGTGCTCCTGCTGCAGCCCTATGACCGTTTCGCGGTGGAGGTGTCGCTGGGTGTCGCGGCCGGCCTCTACGGGTTGGCGGTGCTGGTGGCGTCGCGTCTCACGACGCGCCGGCCGGCAGGGCTGCTTCGGATGGCTGACTTCGCCCTGTCGTGACGTGCCTGTCGCTGTTCCTCCTGGAGGCAGGCCTCAAGACGCTGGCCATGGTCAGACCCTCGCCACTATTCACGGTCGTCCAAGGAGCCACGACGAGCCGCCTGCGCAGCCATGCCTTCTCGCCGGGACAGGTCGTTCTCGGCTTCCCGTGCAACTCGCGCGGCTTCTACGACGCCGAGTTCCTGCCCCGTGCCCAGCGCACCGATCAGGTGGCCGCGGTGATTGGCGATTCGTTCGTCGCCGGAATCGTTCCCCGCCCGTGGAACTTCACGGCGGTAGCGGAGGAACACCTGGACAGCGTCCAGGTCTACGCCTTCGGCGTTCCCGGCATCGGCCCCGACCAGTACCTGTACCTGCTCGAGAACGAGGTCCTACCGCTGCAGCCCGAGCTGGTTGTCATCTGCCTTTTTGCCGGCAACGACCTTCTCGAGACCTCCACGAGCAGGGGCACCGACCGGTTCCTGGCCCAGTGGCTTGACCGTGAATGTGTGCTGCTGCTCGAGGTGCCGCGGCGCTTGCTGGCGATCGAGAAGGCGGGCCAGGCACCTGCCAACGACGGCCGGACTCCGGAGCAGATGCCGTGGCTGCGCGACCACCGACTCGAGATACCGGCCGTCCGCCGCGAGGCCTACATCGAGCTGGTCGCGCGCCGCGTGAAGGACGGCTGTGTTCCCCAGCCGAAGAGGGTGCGCGCATTGGTCGAGGTGCTGCAAAGGGCGAGGGCAATGGCCGGAGACACTTCCCTTGCGGTGGTGATGGCTCCCGCGGAGTTCCAGGTCGAGGACGCGCTGTGGAGGGAGGTTCTGGCGCACTTGCCCGACATACAGATCCTGCAACGCGATCGGTTCCAGCAAGAGGTCGGCGCCTGGCTCACGGAGCAGGACATCCCGTTCCTGGACCTGCTGCCGGTGCTGCGCGCGCAGCCCCAGGAGGCCGACGGCGATCGCCACCTCTACCATCTCCAGGACTCGCACTGGAACGCGCGCGGCAACCTTGTCGTCGGCCAGCGTCTGGCCGGGTTCGTCCGAGGCTTGCTCGGTGGATGATGCCAGTGCGGCTTCCAGGACACGACACTGGTCGGGCAGCCGGGCGTCTGGGATCATCCGCCCATGACTCGCGACGTGCCCTCCTCGAACCAGCCTGTCCGGATCGGCTGGCGCGAACGCGTCGACCTGCCCGACTGGGGGTTGCGACGGGTGCGCGCCAAGATCGATACCGGGGCCCGCACCTCGGTGATCGACGTCGCCAGCCTCGAGCACATCGGAGGCGACCGGGTTCGGTTCGAAGTCGTCTACCGCGAGCACCCGCGGCGTCTGACGCGCTGGATCGAGGCGGACGCCGTGCGGATGAGCGTCGTGAAGAACACTGGCGGTGAAGCCCAGGAGCGGATAGTCTGTCGTACGAGGGTTCGCATGGGTCCGGTAGAGCGGACTATCGACATCAGCCTCGTCGCTCGCCCAGGCATGCTGTGCCGCATGTTGATAGGACGACGAGCGCTCGCGGGCTTCGTAGTCGACCCCACGTGCGTCAACCTGTTGCCCAAGAACTCGAACCGTCGTCAGTGAGCGCACTCGACGAGAGCTGCCCCGCATGAAACTAGGCATCCTGTCAACCTCCCCGCGTTGCTACAGCACCAGCCGGCTCAAGCAAGCCGCTCTCGAGCGCAACCACCAGGTCAGGGTCCTGAACACGCTGCGCTTCGCAATCGACGTCTCGCAAGGCCAGCCCGACCTTTTCTACAAGGGAAAGCAGCTCAGCACCTATGACGCCGTGCTGCCGCGAAT